>JAHBVI010000299.1 GCA_019637635.1 Anaerolineae bacterium | reverse complement strand
GATGACAGGTGTCACCTCAAAAGCATGACAGCCATAACTAACCAGATGCGCATGAACACATTATATTCAGAGTTATGAATATAGTGACTGCCCCCGACCCTTTTACCATCCAGGCCAACTACTTCAAAGCCTTAGCCCACCCGGTGCGGCTGCAAATTCTGGCCGTTTTGCGCCAGGGCGAAGCGTGTGTCTGCCACCTGGAAGTCATTTTGCAACGGCGGCAGGCGTACATTTCGCAGTAGTTGATGGTGTTGAAGGAGGCCGGACTGCTGGCCGAGCGCAAAGAGGGGCTGTTTGTTTTTTACAGCCTGACCGACCCGCGCCTGGCAGCTATTTTGGACAGCAGCCTGACGGCCGTGCCGTTACCGGCCGCGCCGATGAATGGCTGTGCCTGCCCGACTTGTGTGCGTGAAACGTGATGCGTGATGCGTGATGCGTGAGGACTCTCCGGTCACGCATCACGCATCACGCATCACAATCAAGGATAGGTAGAACGAAAAATGGTTGCGTATCTCGAATTCACACTGGACAAATTTACGTTTAAGGTGGCCACGGACCGGTATTACCACCCGGCTGGGGTGTGGGCGAAGGAGGTGGACGGCCGTGTCACCATTGGCCTGTCTGACTTTTTGCAGCAGCGCAGCGGGGACATCGCCTTCGCCGAAGTGGCCGACGTGGGCGTGGCACTGGCAGCGGGTGATGAGGTCGCCAACATCGAAACGATCAAAGTAGACGTCAGCCTGCCCGCGCCGGTATCGGGCACGGTGGTAGACGTGAATCCCCGGTTGGAACTGGAAGCAGAAGTGATCAACCAGTCGCCTTACGAGGATGGCTGGTTGGCCGTCATGGAAGCGGCGAACTGGGCAGCCGACCGCGCCAGTTTACTGTCACCGGAGGCATATTTTGCCCAGATGCAGGCCGAGGCCGAAGAGGAGGTCAAAAAGTTATGACCACAGAAACAGCCAAAGTTGTCGTCGTGCCGTGCAGCGGCATTGGCAAAACGTATGGCAC
>JAHBVI010000298.1 GCA_019637635.1 Anaerolineae bacterium | reverse complement strand
TTTGTACGGGGCAAACCCCACTGCAATATCGGGACAATCGGTCATGTGGATCATGGCAAAACCACCCTGACAGCAGCCATTACCAAAGCACTGTCGCTCAAAGGGCTGGCCGACTTTTCGGCCTTCGACCAGATTGATAACGCACCCGAAGAAAAAGAACGCGGTATTACCATTGCCATCAGCCATGTGGAATACCAGACGGAAAGCCGGCACTACGCCCACGTGGACTGCCCCGGCCACCGGGACTACATCAAAAACATGATCACCGGGGCGGCGCAAATGGACGGAGCCATTTTGGTGGTCTCCGCACCGGACGGGCCGATGCCGCAGACACGGGAACACATTCTGCTGGCGCGGCAGGTGGAAGTGCCGGCCATCGTCGTCTTCCTGAACAAAGTAGACATGATGGACGACGAAGAACTGCTGGAACTGGTGGAGTTGGAACTGCGGGAACTGCTGGATGTGTATAACTTCCCTGGGGATGAGACGCCGATTGTGCGTGGTTCAGCCCTGGCGGCGTTGGAGTGCAGCAGCAATGACCCGAGCGCGCCGGAATATGCCCCCATCTACGAACTGATGCGGGTAGTGGATGAGTACATTCCGCAGCCGGAACGGGAAACGGACAAACCGTTCCTGATGCCGGTGGAAGACGTGTTCAGCATCAAAGGGCGGGGCACAGTCGTGACCGGTCGGGTGGAACGCGGCATGTTGACGCCGATGAGCGAAGTGGAAATCATCGGGCTGGCGGCAGCCACCCGCAAAGTGGTGGTGACCTCGATGGAAATGTTCCACAAGATATTGGACAAGGTGGAAGCCGGTGACAATGCCGGGCTGCTGCTGCGCGGGGTGACGCGGGAAGAGATCGAGCGGGGTCAGGTATTGGCCAAGCCGGGCAGCATCAAACCGCACCGGAAGTTTGCCAGCGAGGTGTACGTGCTGCGCAAGGACGAAGGGGGGCGGCACAAAGCGTTCTTCCCCGGGTATCGGCCGCAGTTCTACATTCGGACGATGGATGTGACGGGCGAGATTGGCCTGCCGGAAGGGGTGGAGATGGTGATGCCGGGTGACAATGTGAACATGAATGTGGAGTTGATCATCCCGGTGGCCTTGGAAGAGGGCAGCCGTTTTGCCATCCGTGAAGGTGGTCTGACGGTCGGCGCTGGTGTTATTACCAAGATTCTCGATTAAC
>JAHBVI010000297.1 GCA_019637635.1 Anaerolineae bacterium | reverse complement strand
TGACCGTTTTCACCCGGATTCCGGCGGCATCGTAGGTAAAGCTGGTGGTGCTGCCGTTATTGACCACGCTGGCCAGTTCGTTTTCCACGTTGAAGTTCTGGGTATAGTCGTTAACTGTTCCGGCGGCGTCACGCAAGGTCATATTGCCATTGGCATCATAGCTGTAGCTGACGCCATTGGCCGCCGTCACCGCATGTTTGTGCAGGCTGCTGCCATAGGTGTAGGTGGCGCCGTTGTAGCTGGTGAGGTTGCCCAGGGTGTTGTAGGCGTAGGTGTGCGTGTACTGGCCGCTGCCGGCGCTGTTGGTGCCGGCCGAGGTGAGCCGGTTGAGATGGTCATAGCCAAAGGTCTGCAACTGATTGGCGTTGACGTAGTCGCGGACGGCAGCCACGTTGCCCACATTATCGTAACTGTGGCGCATGTCCAGCACCTGCCCGTTGACGCTGAGGTCTTTTTCGGCCGCCTGGCAGCGGGTGTTGGCGTGGGCCGCGGTGCAGATGCGCCACAGCCGGCCGAAGTTCTTATTGGCTCCCCAGTTCCAGCTCACTTCTTTGGCGTCATAGGTGTCGTTGTTGGCCGAAGCCTCATACCCTTGATAGCCGTACCAGGTGCTCAGCCCATTGTTGAGGGCCAGGCGTTTAAGCTGGCCCATGTCGTTGTAGCCGACCGCTGTCACCAGCGTCGTGCCCCCACCCACCAGCGTATTCTCCCCCTCGTGGTCATACGCCATGGTGGTGGTGTGGGTGCTGCCGTTAGGCCAGGTCAGCACCCGCGTCCCTGGCCGGTGCAGGGCACTAAAACCTGCCCAGCGACGCAAACGCCACCGGAATGTTAACGCGCAAAACCAGCAACCCACCAAAAGCCATGCCAAAACCGGCAGAAAACAGGCTGGCGACTGACAAGGAAATGTGGCACGGTCGGGAGACCGTTCACACCACACCCGGAAGACCCCACCGCAGCAGGGACGTTTAAGAGGAAGGCCACAGATGAGCAGGTGTTTCCAGGCAGGTGAGGTTATCAGGGTTCTTAAAGGTTTCGTAAAAAGTTGTCACATCCATTTCCGTTGAGTCTTCTAAAGACAGAAAATCCACATTAAAAGCGGAAGTCCTGCTTTTCAAGACATCAAATGTTGGTTCCTCTATAGAAGGGTCCCACAAGCTTAGAAACTTTACCGGGCCTTGCTGCGGACACCCG
>JAHBVI010000030.1 GCA_019637635.1 Anaerolineae bacterium | reverse complement strand
CGGCGCGTTCAGGCTGAAGAAAAGGTGGCCGTTACGAAAATCAAAGGCGTCAATGTCCACGCCAGCCAGACCCACGTCTGAGCCGTCAAAAAACATATGCCATTCGCCGGTGGCGGCGTCAAAGAGCAAGATGTCCTCGTCGTCATAGGGCACGTTGCCGGCGTAGCCGCTGCTGGCAAAAGAGACATAGAGGTATCGCTGGGGCAACGGCATCGCCCCGTTCGCCGGGGCCAGCATGATGGCATCGGCCAGCACATGATTGCCGGCGTCATCGGCAAGCGTATCATCATATAGTTCGATGAATTCGGAAACGGCCGTATTCATAGCAAAATCGTAACGGCCAAGATAGGCCCAGGCGTTGTGTTCGGTGTTGTTATCCAGGTACGCCGCCTGCACCACTATCGCCCGGCTGGTTTTCAAGTTGTGCGTGACCGTATAAACCGCGCCCAGAGAGGCGGTGCTGTCTTCGGGAATATGGACAAATACATCATAGTCACCAGGCAGCGTAAAAGCATCCGGGCGAATGGTCCAACGGGCGCGGCAGTCGTTGGGGCCATTGGCATTGGCGCGGCGGTAGCTGTTATTGTAGCTGTCGTTGCCCGGTGTATATACCCAACAGGTGTCAATCGTAGAAAAATCGGCCGAACCGTCATCAATGATCATCCGCGCATTGTTTACGGCCGGTTCAGAGACGGGTGGCACGTTTGTGCCAGGGTATTGGTCAGCATAAGAGACAAGAGCGGGTGGCGTTGCCCATAAGTTATAACTAACCGCTCCTGCTGGTGTCCCTTGTGGATTTATGTAAACCGACCAGGGATCAACTGTCTCAATAGGGGCAGTCCAACCGTAAGGATTGACCGGCTTATACCCACTTCCTTCACGAACTTCAAAATGAAGATGTGCTGAACATAATGGATCAGTACCAACATCGGGGCATCCTCCGAGTACCGAGCCAGTATTCCCACTAATGCCGATAATACTATTCCTTTCTGCGGGATCAGCAGATACTGAATCTCCTTGTGCGACAGTTATCACGCTTAAATGTGCGTAAAGTGTTGTGTAGGTGCCGTGATCCAGTTGCACATGAAGTCCAAAACCGCCGCGATGGTTGCTGGGATTTGCCCAATTAGCTACCAGTACATCTCCATCGGCAGCCGCAATGACCGGAACATACTTAAGTAAATAATCTACTCCGGCATGTTCGTCATATCCAAATCCGGGGTCGGGTATATAAGGTGTGGGTGGTGGCCACCCATCTGGGGTTGCAGTATGTAGTGGGTTCGGTGTGGCAGTAACAGCATCATACCTTATCCCGTTATGATGCAAAACGTGAAAATTAAGTGGGCCGTCATCGCACACGCTTGCACAAGGCAGATCGTGATCGATGACATTTAAGACATCTCTACGGCCGTAATAAATCGGTCCTAAGAACGGCTGGGGAGTTGATTGGAGAGTTGCTGAAGCTGCATATGCCTGGCTGGCATTGGCTAATTCTTGAGCTAATACCCAAACAATCAAAATCCAGCAAACACTTTGCAGTATCAAGGTCACGGTAACATTTTTTCTGTTCATCTATTTCCTCTTCGTATGCACATGTACCCTCTGTGTTATAGAGTAAAATTCATTGAGAATCCGGCAACCAGAAAAAATGGTCTGGAAAAAGTGTGTTTTCCGGAATTTCCAAAAGTAAGGATGAATCACCGGAAGTCGTATTGATCACATAAAGGCCACCGTTTTCTATGCGAGCATCAAAATACAAAAGCCACTCCCCATCTGGGGACCATCTCTGCGCACCGAATGACCACAATTCCCTCTTCTCGATATTCTCCAAATGTAGTAGCTCTGTTACTTCACCTGTATTCACATCAATAACATAAATGGTAGCGAAATCCTCACCCGTAAAACTGAGGGCTATTTTGCTGCCATCCGGTGACCATACGGGAAGTGATGCTCCATTGCCTTCCCACTCAATCAATTCCCTATCGGTCAATGTATCAGCATCCCAAACATGCAAACTGGACGATCCCGGCACATTTTGTACTAAAGCAATTTGTGAGCTAACAGGAGACCATCTTGGTATTGTTAGTCCGGTTTGCACCAATGGAATTGTCTCAAGCGTGTCAGGGTTTCCGAGCATAAGAGTTGAACTGGTTGAACTGGCTGTGATCATGTAGGCTAACCATTGACTATCAGCTGACCACACCATGTTAAGAAAAGGATTGTATTCATCGATCAGGCGAAAATTTTTTGTATTCATGTCAAGAACAAATAACTGGCCCGTTTGAACCCATATAGCGACGTAATCCCCATCTGGGGACGATAGAACCCGACTAACATTTAGCGGAAAAGAAGGAGTTAGTTGTTCTACAGATGAACCACTTAAATCTATCATGTAGACCTCTTTGCCCCAGGCGTAAACTATTTTTTGGCCGTCTGAAAGCCCAGTTAAGGCAAATCCAAGTGGGTCGTATTCAGTCACCTGTGTTAGGCTATTTTCTTCAAAATCATAAATTTGGATCGAACTTACGTCCTCTACATCCCCATCGTCATTAATATCCTTCCAGGTAGTCAGTATAAGCCTCGTCTGGTCAGGTGATAAAACAACTTGCGGAAAACTGGGGGCTTCCATTGTCCAATCCATTACTTTGTCTAATAGCGTGTCTACATGCCACTCAGCTAATGTGTCTCCTGCTATGGCCCTATACAAATTGTGTTTAGGCGCATTAGAAGGGACTCCTGAGGAGTCGAAAGGTGTTGGGTCCCAAAAGAAGTAGATTTCGCCGGGGGGTGGGGGGAGGGGTGTTGGGATAATGGTGGGCGTTTCGGTGGGCACGGCCGTAACTGGCAAGGATGTAGCCGTGCTGGTAGCGGTATTGGTTGGGGAAGGCACGGCCGTATCCATCACCACCGGCGTATCCGTAGCAGGCGGTTGGGTGGGGGTGGGCGGCACGGCCGTATTCGTTATCACCGCTACACGGGTGGGCACGGCCGTACTGAGCGCAGTCGAAACGGCCGTAGCCGTTTCCCCCTCCACGCCACACCCCATCAGCAGCCAAACCAACACCAAAATGAAAGAAAATCGAACTGTTTTCATGGCACTCTCCAGAAATTGTGATTATGTAGGATTCAGATGATCATGAGCGGCACGGTCTGGAAGACCGGCCGCAGCGAGGGGCTTTTTATGGTGTATCCATTTCTGGTAGCCAATAAAATGCAATAGGATCTCGACTGCCAGAAGTATTCGAGACTAAGTAGGGGACACCCCCATTTTTATGAATCACATAAATACCCGCCTCGTCCTCTCTTGGTGACCATCCTGTTCCATTAAAGAAAAGGAGCCACTCACTATCGGGTGACCAGGCCACAATATAAAATCGTGTAGATTCTGCGCTTTGCCACAATTCCCGAAAATCACCACTTGTTATTTCCAAAACATGCAGAGAGGCATCTTTTTCCCCTTTACTTATGGTCATTGCCAATTGGGAACCATTCGGCGACCAAAATAGATTGTGAATCTCTCCTGGAGTGCTTATCATTTCTTGAGGAGTAAAATCTAAAGAATTTAGCAGAAGGAGTACTGATCCGTCTGGTTTGGGCTGAACGACCGCCAGATATTGATTATCCGGGGACCATGCCAGTTTGTGACGAGGAAGTGGGTAAATTGTCATTTCGAGAGGAGGGCCTGATATGGGTATTGGAATTGTCTCTTGAGAATCTATATTTACCACTATGAAGTGATTGGTAGAGGATTGGTTTAGAGCAAGCCATTTACTATCTGACGACCAAACCATTTTTACATCTGACAAGCCGATTTCATTTGCTCCGCCCATTTCATTAGTGACAACAACTACCTCACCGGACTCTATTTTGATTAAGCTGATTTGACCTGAGGTCTGGTTAACGGCTATGAAATTCCCATCAGGCGAAAGGCTTATGCCTAGCATATCATCTGGCAACACTTCTTCGTTTATCAACTGCCGCCAGGTAAGGTCATTGGTGTTAATTGCGCGGAAACCCACAGCGAGTTCGTTATCGGATAACCAACCTGTATAACCTGAAAAGTATTCGGAAGTGAGGCGTACAAATTCACTATTCGTCAGTATGTAAGTAAATATGTTCGGTGCATCAAAGCCACGGTCATAGCCTTCATCACTCACACTTCCATCGCCATTCTTATCCTCCAACGCAGTGAAAGCAAATTTTGTTTTGCCTGGGGAGAGTGTAATTTGTGGATGACCGATAATCTCTTCTACTAATGGTTGAATATTCCAATCACCCAGGCCTTCCCCCGGGGTGGCTAAATAAAGACTATGAACAGGATTTGTATTTAAGTCTCTTATGATTTTTGAATCCCAAAAGAAGTAGATTTTGCCGGGGGGTGGGGGTAGGGGGGTGGGGGTGACAGTGGGCGTTTGAGTGGACACACCTGCACTGAGCGCCGTCGAAGCGGCCGTAGCCGGCAAGGATGTAACCGTGCTGGTAGCGGTGTTGGTTGGGGTAGCCACGGCCGTGTCCATCCCCATTGGCATATCCGTTGCCGGTAGTTGGGTGGGCGTATTCGTCACCACAGCCACACGGGTAGGCACGGCCGTAGCCGTCTCCCCCTCTACACCACACCCCACCAGCAGCAGGCAAAACAGTAAAATGAAAGAGAAAGTGAGCAGTTTCATGGCAAACTCCAGAGGGGAATTATGAATTATGAAGGATGAATGATGAAGCGTCTGCACTTCCTCCCCTTCATAATTCCTAATTCATAATTCCTAATTTTCTGTCAGCCACGCCGGGTGGCGGGCGGTGATTGTTGTTTGCGTCAGTTGGGTAGGCGGTTGGCCGGGCGTGACAAGCCAGATGGCGTCATCGGCGGTGAAGGCCAGTTGGGCCCCATCCGGCGACCAGACGGCATCATACACCAGGCTGTCCGGAAAGCTGGTCAGTGGCGTGGTCTGCCCGGTGGCCGCCTCCGCCAACATCAGATTGCTGCGCAGCGCCGGTGCCAGGTGGTCGGCGCGGATGCTGCCCGGGTTTTCGCGGCGCACGTAGACCAGGCTTTGGCCGTCCGGCGACCAGACCGGCGGGTAGCCATGCCCGGCGTCTACGGCGTCTAGCAGTTGGTCCGGTGCGCCGGTAGCCGGGTCGGCCAGCCACAATTCCCCCACGGTGAACGGCTGGTTGCTGTCCGGCATCAGAATATAGGCCAGCCGCGCCCCATCCGGCGACCAGCGCGGAAAGGCAGCTATCTGGTCGGGGAACGTTTGCCAGCGGGCATAACTCTGCCCGGCCAGGTCATAGACGCCCAGTTCGCTGCCAAACCGAAGTCCCCGGCTGGCGGCGGTGATCACCTGCTGCCCGGAAGGATGAAAGGCAGCATTGTAGGTACCCGGTGGCAGATGGGGCAGCGATTGGGCCTTGCCGGTCACGGCATGGATCAGCCAGATTTCGTCATTGTCCGTCTGGCGGAAAAGCAGCCAGTCGCCGTCGGGCGACCAGTCCAGGAAATAGCCCCGCGCCAGATTCGTTTCCGCGCCGGTAGCCAGGTTTTGCAGGATGGCAAAGAGGGCGGCTTCGCAGTTGTATTGGATGAGCAGGTATTTCCCATTGGGCGCGGCCGTCAGTTCATCCGCTGCACACATGGCGCGAGCCGGCTGGCTGCCCAGCGTGTGCGGAGCGGTGGTATTCAACTGCTGGTTTTGGTCTGTGGGATAGGCGGCCAGGGTGACGGATACGCTGTTCAAACTGGCATTCACGTGCTGTCCCTCCCCAGGATAGGTCAAAAATGCCAATGCCGTTATCGGCTGCGCCTACGGCGCAGCCGATCCGGGCAAATTTTGGTTTTGCGGCGGCCGGCTAAAGTGGGCAAAGACGAGAATGAGGGTGACAACGGCCACCCCGCCATTGAGTAACCACACAATTCGTTGACGCATAAGTTTTCCTCCCTTGAAACCTGTTTTGTTTGTAGTGGGCAATTTATTGCCCGCAAAAGGCGATGAATCGCCTACTACGAACATGAATAAGTTGTTTTTTGTGATGGGCTGTGGTTGACGCCCCCCACGCTACCAATACCGGATGAACAAGGGAATTATAACGAGTACGGCCGTGCCCGCCAAACACTGAGTAAGCGCCGGGTGTACGGAATTTTTGTTGATGGCAACTCAACTGCCACCGGTCACCTGGGAATGGAATTCCCAGGCTGCTACAAGAAGTGCGCTTTAGCGCACTGAAGATACGGCGCGGTGAAAAACAGGCCGTCTTACAACGGGTTGACAACCCGTGAAGCATGAAACGTAAAACGTGACCAGAGAGACATCACGTTTCACTCCTCACGCCTCACGCCTCACGTCGGCTTCCCCAAAATCCCATAGAGCCACCTAATCATCAATCTCGTGTTCCCCCCTTTCCCCGCCGCCGGAGCTGCTGCCGGTGGCGGCCAGCCCACGCGCAAGCTGCTGTTTTTCGGCGTCCGTTAACCGGGCTTCGGGATGGGTGAGTAAAAATTGCGCCGGCGGCATCTCCCCTTCCCAAACAGCTTCGGCCATCTCCTCACCCTCTTCGCCTTCGTTACGGCCGTCCCCCCACGCCGAAAAATTCAACACCTGCCGCCCCTCGTCCACGTCATGCTGCACCAGCCAGGAAACGGGGGCCACATGGCTGTACCAGGGCCAGACCGTCTCGTTGCTGTGGCAGTCAAAACAGGCCCGCTCCGCCAGCAGGCGCGTCTGCGGGCTGTCCCAGGCTGGCTCATTGATAACCGGCGGGTTGGTGTGGTCACGGCCGTAAGGCACAACCTGCATCAACAAAAACCCACCCACCACCACTACCAGACCAATCAATATCACACGTTTTACATTCATATCCAGTCACTCTCCACATTCAAATTGCTTTAGATGGGTTCAATCTGGCAGATTGAACCCATCACCCCAGACTTTACCGCAAACCGGGCCGCCGATGATTAACGGCAACCTAAACTGCCTTAAATCCATCTTAAATTTCTCCCTTCCCCTTGCTCCATTCCCCGGCATCGGTCACAATCCAAATTCCATGATCACCCTTTTGCTGATTGACGACGACGAGATGATCACCGGCCCCCTGGCGCGGCAGTTTACCCAGGCCGGGTATCGTGTGTTGGTGGCCCACAACGGCCGTGACGGTCTCAACCTGGCCCTTAGCCAAAACCCCGACCTCGTCTTGCTGGACGTGATGATGCCGGAAATGGATGGCTGGGAAGTGTGCCGCCGCCTGCGCCAGCAAAGCGTCGTGCCCATCCTCATGCTCACCGCCCTGGGCGAAGAAGTAGACCGCATCCTGGGACTGGAATTGGGCGCGGATGATTACCTGCCCAAACCGTTCAGCGCCCGTGAACTGCAAGCGCGGGTGCGGGCGCTGCTGCGCCGGGTGGAACTGGACCGGACGGCCCAACCCACCACCATCCTGACCGCCGGTGACATCCACCTGGAACTGGAAACACGGCAGGTCAGCAAAAACGGCCGTCTCCTCACCCTCCGCTTCAAAGAATTTGAACTGCTCAGTCTGCTGCTCAGCCGCCCCGGCCAGGTGATCAGCCGCGCCGAACTGTTCGACAAAGTATGGGGCACCGACTGGTTGGGGGATACCCGCACCCTGGACGTACACGTCCGCTGGCTGCGCGAGAAGATCGAGGACGACCCCGGCCAACCTCGTTACATCCAGACGGTGCGCGGCGTGGGCTACCGTTTTGCCGCCCCGGAGCCTGCATGAAAAATTGGCGGCTGCGTACCCGGCTCATTCTCGCCTACGCCGGTCTGATCCTGGTGGGTTTTGTGGCCCTGGCGCTGGTCGCCGGTCGCCAGATCACACGCGGCGCGGCCGAAGATTTTGAGCAAAATCTGGAAACCCAGGCCGCATTGGTGGCGCGCGGGTTAGAAGACCTGGTGGAAGATTACCTGGAAGGGGACATTGGCCGGGAAGCCGTGCAAACGGCCGTGAATGATTTTGCCGCCCAACTCCAGGCCCGCGTAACGTTGGTGAAACCCAACGGCGAAGCCTGGTTAGACAGCCAGGGCGCGCCCCCCGGCGAAAATCTGCGGACAGACCTGGAAATCGCCGCCGCTCTGGCCGGCGAGAGGACCCACATCGCCCGCCCGAACGAAAACGGCACGGCCGTCATCTACACCGCCGCCCCCATTATCGAGGACGATGATATTCTCAGCGTGGTGCGGCTGGCCGTGCCGGAAAGCGCCACCCTGGGCGCCATACGCCGGCGGCAGTTGGCATTGGCCGCCGGCGTATTGGTGATGACGCTGCTGGCCTGGGGGGCGGCTTTGTGGCTGTCGGCTTCGCTGACACGGCCGTTGGAAGCGCTGCGCCTGTCCGCCCTGCGCCACGCCCAGGGTGATTTTTCGCCCGGCCGCACCCCCAACAGGCATGATGAGGTCGGCCAGTTGGCCCAGGCATTGAACCACATGGCCGCCCAGGTAGCGGCCATGCTGGCCGAACAAAAAGCGTTTGCCAGCAACGCCTCCCACGAACTGCGCGCCCCGCTGACGGCCATCCGCCTGCGCAGCGAGGCCCTGCGCGAAGGCAGCCTGGACGACGAAACCACCCGCCAATACATTGCCGAAATTGACGATGAAGCTGTCCGCCTTAGCCACCTGGTGAATGACCTGATTTTGCTTTCTCGGTTTGATTCTGGCCGCGCCGAATGGGGCCAGGAACAAATTGACCCGGCGCGGCTGGCCCATACTGTTTGCCAGAGTTTGCAGGCCATGTCGCAGCAGAAACAAATCGCCGTTCACCTGGACATCCCGGCGGCGCTGCCGCCGGTACAGGCCAGCCAGAGCCACCTTTACACCGTTTTTCACAATTTGCTGGAAAACGCGCTCAAGTATACGCCGCCACACGGGCAGGTGGTCTGGCGGCTGGCGGCGGCCAATGACCAACTGCACAGCGTCCTGCAAGACAGCGGGCAAGGCATCGCGCCGGAAGATCTGCCGCACCTGTTTGAACGTTTTTACCGGGGGGACAAGGCACACACACGGGCCACCGGGGGCGTGGGGCTGGGGCTGTCGCTCACTCATTCGATTGTGACGTTTTATCACGGCCGTCTCACCATAGACAGCCCCGGCCTCAACCAGGGAACCGCCGTACAGCTTTGGTGGCCGCTGCGGCAGGGTCAGGTGATGCGTGACGAGTGACGAGTGACCGGAGAGATCACGCATCACGCATCACGCATCACGCATCACAGCTAATGCCGCAGCATCACCGGGAGGTACAACGGCATCCCCACCACTATCTGCCGGGGCGGGGAAACATTGTTGTTTTCGTCCGCTTCGGCGATGGCCTGGAGCGAATCCAGCATGGCGTACACCTGCCGGTAGAGCGGGCCGGGGTTAAAACCGGCGGGGATGGTGAAGGTGAGTACGGCCGTTTCCCCCACCGCCAACCCTTCAATCACCACCAACCCCTGGCTCTGGGTGAGGGGAATGGAGTCGCTGAGAACGATGGCCGGGTGCAGGAAGATGTCCGTCTGAATGGGGCCGGTGAGGGGCACATTGCCCACGTTGGCAATGGTGACGGTAAAGCTGACCGGCTGCTCCGGCCGAATCCAGCCCGGCGTTAGCAGGTGCGGTGTGCCGACGACGGCCAGGTCAACGATGGGCGTATCGGTGATGACGATGGTGTGGGTAGCGGTGACGGTGTTGAAGCCGTGTGAAGCCATGACCAGCAGGTCGAACGTGCCGGTGAGGGGGAAGGTGAGGCTAATGGGCACGGCCGTGCCGTTGGTCATGGTCAGCGTGGGGGTGTCGTCCAGGTACCAGGTGTAGGTAATGGGGTCGCTGATAGTGGTGGGGGTGACGACGGCCGTGAAGGTATACGTTTCGCCGGTCAGCCCCAACGCCGGGCCAAAGATGGTGACACCCGCTAGCAGGGGACGCACATCTGTCACCGTCAGCGATGCAGAGACGTTGTTCGTCTCGTCGCTTTCGGCGATACTGTCCAGCGAGTCCACCATGGCGTAGACGGTGTGCGTGGGCGGCAGGTCGGCAAAACCGAGCGGGGCCAGGATGGTGAGGGTGAGGCTTTCACCGGCAGCCAGGGCGGGCACGGCCGTGTAGCCGCTGCTCTCCGTGATGGGAATGCCGGTGGTCAAAACGACGGTGGGGTCCAGGAACACATCCACAAAAAAGAGGGTGTCCACGTCGGCGTCGCCGCTGTTGGCAATGGTGACGGTGAAACTGACGGGTAATCCCGCGCCCACCGGCAGCGGCGTCACCAACTGCGGCGCGCCGACCACCGTCAGGTCTGGCAGCAGCGGTTCGATAGTGAGGGTATGCACGGCCGTGACCGACCCGGCTGTGTTCTCAGCAGTGACGGTAATGGTTTTGGGGCCGGGTATTGTCCAGGAGTAAACGGCCGTGTCTGTGATCTGCCCTGTATGCACCAGCGGCGAATGGTCGTCGGCCTGCCAGGTATAGGTGAGGGGCAGGGTGATGTTGGCCGGTGTGACGACGGCCGTGAAACTAACAATCTCGCCAACCAGCGTCACATCTGGCCCGGTAAGGCTGATGCTGGTCGGGGCGATGACCGGCGTCTCTTCAATGGTGAGGCTATGCACGGCCGTAACCGACCCGGCTTCATTTTCGGCAGTGACGGTGATGGTCTTAGGGCCAACTTCGGCCCAGGTGTACACAGCCGTGTCCATGATCCCGCCGGACTGTGTAAACGGCGGTTGGCCGTCGGCCTGCCAGGTGTAGGTGACGGGCAGGGAGGTGTTGGGCGGGCCGACGGTGGCGGTGAGGGGAACCGTTTCGCCGACAACGGCCGTAGCCGGCGCCGCTAATTGCAGGTTGTTGGGGGGGATGACGGCCGTGCCGGAAAGCACTATCTGGTGTGTGCCCATCAACGTCTCCTGGAAAAAGCCACTGGCAACCGTTACCGTGATCGTTTGTGGCCCTTCGTCCGGCCAATAGAGCGTCACCACGTCGGTGATGCCGCCCACGTGGGTGATGGGGGCGTGCCCGGCGGTTTCCCAGGTGTAGGTCAACGGATCGGCAAAGAGGAAGTAGCTGGCGTCGGCCGTGAAGGTGTACGGCAGGTTGGCCATACCTGTCTCCGGGCCGGTGATAGTGGCCTGGCCCCAACTGGTTCCCCGCCGCCAGGTGGTGGTGTCATGCAGGCCGCCGTTGTACTCCACCAGCAGCCGTCCGCCGGGATAATTTTCCGGCAGCGCCACCTGGTAAGGCGGCGTCACCCATTGGTGATCACAAGCGCCGGGCACACAGTTGCGCGTCTGGCCATCCGGGTCTGGCTGCCCGTCTACGGCAAATGGCAGCGACCACGTGGCGCGGGCCAGCGAATCGGCAAAGAAGGTGATGGGGGGTTCAGCGCCCTCATCGGAGTCAAACAGGCTGATGTTGGCTGTTTGTCCGGCTGCCTCCGGCGAAAACTGGGCAAACGGCAGTTCGGCAAAATGACCGGTCAGGTTCCAGTTTTGCACCAGCGCACCCTGGGCATAAACGGCCACGCCGTGTGGGTTGTGCGCGGTGGGGTTGTTCAACAGAAACAGGTTACGGCCGTTGGCATCGCCGGGCACGCTGCTGAGGTAGGTCGGCGGCCCGGCCCAAATCTGGAAGCTGTTTTCCGACGCGCCGCTGATAGCGGTAATGTCCAGGCTAAGATAACGGTCGCCGGTAACGGGGTCTACCATAATGCCCGGCGTCTGGCTGGTCAGGTTGATTTCAAAACCTGTAGAGCTGCCAGGATTGGCCGGGACGCCAGGGCCGGCATAATCATAACTTTGGGCCGCACCGGGTGAGACCCACTGCAAATCGGTCAGATGGCTGCCATTGTCGCGCGCGCCATCCCCCACCTGCCCGGTATAGGAAGCCAGGTTCATGCGGATCACCGCGCCGCCGGCCTGCCGCTGCCAATAATAGAGTTCGTACAAAGTTTGCGTATTGAAAGCGGGTGTATAGTTAGCCGGTTCACCACACTGCCCAGGGGTTGCGGTGCCCCGATTTTCATCCACGCGCACCAGCCACAGCGGGTTGACCTGCTCAAAATCGAGTGTACCGGATAAGACCAGCCCCAATTCGCCAGTGTCCAGTTTACATGGATTTTTGCGCTGATCTTCACCGGCCACGCAGTTTGTGGTAAGGGTGGGTGACAATCCCTGGGAAACGGCAATCTGGGTGCGGGTGATGGTGAAAGGGCCGCCGCCGTCGGCATTGATGGAGTCGGGGTCGAACAGTTCAATACGCACGGTGTCGTAGGGATAGTCGCCGGGAATGTGGATGAGATGTTGGTAGGTGTAAAAACCAGGCGCCCAGGGGCTATTGAGGGGGGAGTAAGCGTCGCCGTAGGCAGTACAGATGCTGGGGCCAAAGACGCTGGCGCTGGCGGCTTTCACCAGGCCGAGGTTGGCAGTGGATTGGGGATAGAGTTGACTGCCGCCGCCGAACATGGCCGGGATGCGGTCGGTGCGGGGCAGGATATTGACCACACGGCCGTCCACCACACTACCCACCCCATTCACGGCCGTGACCGTAAGTGGCTGCAACCCCAGGCTGTCCCAGGCAAAAGTCAGGCTGTCGCTGAGGCCGCCGGTGTGGGTGATGGTCTGGCCGTCGGCCTGCCAGACATAGGTGATGGGCAACGTGGCGGTGGGGTTGGCTGTGGCTGTGAAGGTATACGCCACACCGGCTACAGCATCGTAACGGCCGTGCAGGGTGACGGCCGTGACCGGCATAGCCAGTTGGCCGCAGCTATCATCCCAACCCTTAAATTCCAGCAGCAGGTAAGACCCTCCCTGACCATTACTGCTGAGTTGGTAACCTGCCAGGCGGAAGAGGGCGAAACCGGCCATCTGATAGCGAAGAGTGTTGCCCACCCCGGCAAAATTACCATAAACAGGCAGGCGCAGCACCCGCCCCAGGTCAACATGCTCGCTTAGCCTTTCTCGCACCACAAAACTATTGACCGCGCCGATATTAGCCATGACCCAATCGCCAATGTTCATGCTGGCATCCCAGGGATCGTTGTACGCAATATACCCGTAAACCCGGTGCGGCCAGGGTGGGTTAGGCGGCTCTTGCCCGCCTGTAGCCACTGTCACGTAATCCTTACTGTTGCCTGGCCAGGTGAGGCTGCCGGCCAGTTTGCTGGCATCGGCGTTCAGGTACTGGTTCCAGACCAGCCAGCCAAAACCGCCCGACCCATCGCCATTTTGCACCAGAAACATGTCCCCTTCTTGCGCGTCTGACAATGGCATGTCTGGCCGGTGATCAAAGAAGCTGCTGTAAGGCGGCGCCGGCTGGGGATAGAAAATTGGCGACCCGGCCACAACGTCGTCATAAAGCGCCTCGGTAACAGAGCGGGCACTGTCCTGAATGGTGATGGGGAAGGCGGCGCAGCCCACAGTGGGGTCTGTGGTGGGCGTCAAGGTCGGTGGTTTCACTTCCCATTGGTAGGTATCTTGATAACCAACCGTGACGCGAGCCATCAGCCGCCCGCCGGGAAAGGGAATGCAGTTTGGGTCGTTTTGGGGATCGCTGTAATTACACGCCGCCGGGTTACCGCCAGGAATGGTGATGCTGTACGGTGGGGTTATCCAGAGGTTATTACACCCCGGGCCGGGAACACAGTTGCGCACCTGCCCGTCCGGGTCCGGGATGCCGGGCCGGCCAAACGCCAGAGACCAATCTGATTCAGCGATGGAATCAAAGTAAAAGAGTACGGTTGACTGGCCGGTGTTCATATCAAAATCAAACGAGGAAACGGTCAACGTCTGCCCGGCATCTTCTGGCCCCACGTAAGTGAGCGGAATATCCACCGGAGCCGGGTAATTGGCGTTCAGGGGTAAATTTTGGATGGCCTGGACGATGACGCCACCGGCATGATGCGAACCGGGATTGTCCAGGGCGTACACATTGCGGGCGTTCACCTCACCGGGCACGGTGCTGGTGTAGGTGGGTGGCCCGGCCCAGATTTCAAAGGCGTTTTCCGACGCGCCGCTGACGGTGGTCACGTCCAGGTAAATGGTCCGGTCGCCCGTTTGAGGGTCGGTGATGACGTTGGGCAATTCGGTACTCAGGTCAATTTCAAAGTCACCCGGTGAACCGGCATCCACCGGAACACCGGGACCGGGATAATCGAAACTTTGCGCCGCGCCGGGCGAAACCCACTGCCGGTCGGTGAGGTGGCCGCCATCATCCCGCCCATTGTCCCCCACCTGCCCGGTATAGGCCGCCAGGTTCACGCGATGGTAGGCGCTGCCATCCGGCTGGAAGTAGTAAAGCTGGTAATGGGTGGCGGTGTTATAGGAGGGGGTGTAACTGGTAGGTTCGCCACATTGCCCACTAACGGCCGTACCGCGATTTTCATCCAGGCGGATGAACCAGTACGGATTAACCTGCGATAAGGATAACGTACCATTTGCCACCAATGCCAGTTCACCTGTATCTACCAGACAGGGGTTCTTACGATTGATTGGGAAGCCGGTATAGATGCAGGCGCCACTGTCGGTGGCCGGTAGGCCGGCATCTTGCGCCGCCTGGGTACGGGTGAAGTTGAAGGTGCCAGTAGCGTCAACGTTGATGGAGTCGGGGTCGAACAGTTCCACGCGGACGATGGACGTGCCGGCGCGTTGTTCATAATCGGCGGGCACACGGATGCGGTAGTGGTATGTGTAAAAACCGGGCTGCCACACACTGTTGAGCGGCGAATACGGGTCGCCATAATGGGTACACATATCCGGGCCAAAAACGGCCGCAGTGCTGGTGGCAATGATGTCAGAATCCTGGCTGCGGCTGGTGTACAGGGCACGGCCAACCGGTGGTTCGGCCGTTGTACCCTGGCTGCACGGGATGGTGAAGGTCTGACTGACGGTGGCGCCGCCGCTGGACACGGCCGTGACCGTCACCGTTGTTGCCTGCTGTGGCACGATACGGCTGGTATGCCAGGAGAAAGAAGCTCTATGTCCGGTCCCCCAGGTTCTCACCAAATTGCCATCCCAATACAGCTGCAGAATTTCGTTGGTGGGCCATTCCTCAAACAAGACATGCAACCACACCGGGCCGGGGTCGGTAGCCGGGTCGCCACAGTTGGGCAACAAGGTCAGGTAAGGTGGCGCGTCAGGGGCCTGGGGGACAACAAGGGATGTGACAGAAGTGGCGGATGTGGCCGCCGGGAGCAGGGCGCGGGACACGGCCGTTGGCAGCAGCAACCCCATCACCAGGACAAAAAGTAAAATGGATAGACGGTTCAACATGATTGTTCCTCCCCGGCAATCGGTATAAAACTACCTAAAACTGGCCCGACGGCCGTATATAAACCATTTGAATACGACCAAGCATAAATCATTACCCTTGTCTTGTAAATTAAGCAAGCGTCTAAGCTAGGGCAATCGCATATTCCTCAATGCGGCAGATAAATCTGCACCAACAGAGGGCTAAGCCCACCTTCGTGGGCTGGGTTCCAGTCGGCGAAGGCCGACTTTGCCCGCTGTAGCCGCGATTTTAATCGCCGGGAATTGAGTATGCGATTGCCCTGGCGTCTAGGCGTCTAAGAACAACTTCCCATCTGAGATTAGGAGACTAAGCGATGGGGAGATTGAGTGCGCTTATGAAAATGAAGAATTAGTTTCGGTAATAGAGCCATGTCATTCCGAGCGAAGTCTGCGTAGCGAGGAATCCCTACCGCCTGGTTATTCCCTGTCGTTGGGATTCCTCCTCGAAGACTCGTCGGAATGACAATTCGCGGATTGCCGATTTATTTTCTTGACTATCATCCATTCGCAGGCAACCGGTGGTCATTGAGTTGCCATCAACAAAAAATAGTTGCAACAACGGGCCTGATCTGGCACTATTGGGGCTGAGCAGAGCATGTGGATGGATAACCCGCCTTAAGTTTGTCTCAGGCAGCCTGGCGCGCCATCCCCTCAGGAGATCATCATGTCCCGCTGGCGCAGCCTTATCATCCTGATATTCCCAATACTTACCCTGACGCTGCTTTATTCACCACCGACCACCGCCCAATTCACGCCGCCGCCGCAGCCGACCTACGAACAACGGCTGTTGGAGTTGGTAAACCAGGAGCGATGGCTTAACGGCCGTCTGCCCCCCCTGAAAGGCAGCGCCAGTCTGGAATCGGCGGCTAAAGCACACAGCCAACAAATGGCGCTGCGTAATTTCCTGGATCATTGTGATTTTGACACCCGCACCACCTTCTGGCAGCGCATCGAGCAGGCCGGCTACACCGGTTGGGCCGTCACCGGCGAAAACATTGCCGCCGGTTATAAAACACCGGAGGAGGTGATGGCCGGTTGGATGCAAAGCCAGCGCCACCGCGCCAACATCCTGTCTACCGATTTTTGGGAGGTGGGCAACGGCTATATGCTCCAGGCCGATGATGGGCAGGATGTGCGCCAGAGCGAAAAACAAAACTGCCGCGCTGACTCCACCGGCAATGGGCCCTATTACCATTACTGGACGCAAGATTTTGGACGGCGCACTGAGGTGATGCCGGTCATTATTAACCGGGAAGCGTTTGAGACGGGCCGCCGCGAAGTGGCGCTTTATTTCTACGCCACCGGTTGGGCGCAATCGGTGCGAGTGCGCAATGAGAATGGCTTCTGGTCGGCCTGGCAGCCCTTCACCCCGGACTTGAACTGGACATTAAGCAGCGGCAATGGCCTGAAAATGGTGTTTGTGGAAATGAGCAGCGGCGTAGATGGCGCCGGAACCATTCGCAGCGCCAGCGATTCCATCTGGCTGCGCACGGCCGTCACCCCCACCGTCGTCCCTTCGTCAACACCCCACCGCCTCTATCTGCCGGTGATTTTCCGGTAAGACGGCAGTGCTAATTGCCGAATTACCACTCCCGTCTTAGCGGGAAGGTCTCGCAGAAGAATTCCACCCCGGCGGTAGAGACCATACACAACTGCACGGCCGTACTCGTATACGCCCCCTCCCCTATCCGCGCAAAATTGACGACAAAATCCCCTAATCCCAAAGCCTGCCTATTTTCATAGGTCGGCTGAATCAGGTCTGTTTCCGGCAGCAGCCGCGCCAGGAACGTGCCTTCTGGCCCCGCCGTGCCCGCATACACATGCCGTACCGTGATCGTCAGGCCATCATCCGTGCGCTGCGCCACGAAGTTGTAGAATTCGTCGGTGGGCACGGGAATGGTGCCCACCAGGGGGATTTCCGGCGATTCCCCGGCGGCCGCCACCATCTGGCTGTTAATCCACCCGGTACGGCCGTCTGCCAACTGTACGTTATACCATTCGCCGCTCTCGGTACGGCCCAACACGGTGACGGCCGTGCCCTGCGCCAGGTAGTCCACAATACGGAAGTTGATGGCCGGGCCGCTGCGCATATAAACAAGCTGGCGGACAATTTGCACCGCCACAGGCGTGGGGGATTGGGTGACAACCGGCGTGGGGGACGGTGTGGGAGATGGTGATGCAGCGGCGGGCACGGCCGTGTTGGTTGCCTCCGCATGTTGGCCGGCGGCCGGTGCGGTGGCAGCCGTAGCTGTGGCTGCCGGTGACGCAGTTGTGCTGGTTGGGGAGGAGGTTGGCGCGTCGGTGGGCAGGACGGCGACGACGGCGGTGGTGGGCGTTGGGGCGGGGACCACGGCCGTTGCCGTGAAAAAGCCGCTACGATACAGGCCCCCCGCTGCCAGCAGCAGCAGCAAAATGACCAGGGCAGCCGCCGCCGCGCGTTTGGGGAATTGGCGGGGCGGGGGTACGGCCGTGGCTTCATCTACCCGCACCATCAACGCCGGTTCCACCACTTCACTTTCCAGCTCAACGGGTGAACTGTCCGCTGTGGCTGCTGGCGTTTTCACAGCCGCAGCCGCCAACGATTCCTCATCAAAGGCTGTTGTTTCGGCAACCATCGCTACGTCAGCACCCGCCGCTGCGTCGGCGTCCGCTGCTGTGGCGGCGTCCGCTGCTGCCTCAGTAACCGCAGCCGCCTCTGTTTCGGTGATTACCGTCGGCGTGACGGCCACTATCACCGGGATTTCCACTTCGGCTTCTGTGGTCACAGCTTCCACCTCATCTACCGCAGTTTCTACCTCGGCGGTGGCGGGTGGGGTAGCGGCCTGGCTTAACCAGGCTGCCGCCGCTGTCAATCCGGCCGCATCCAGCCGTATCTGGTTGGTGCGTATGGCTTCTATGAGCGCGGGCGTCAGGGTGGATGGGGGCGGCGCGTCTGGGGTAGCCGGCCGTGCCGTCGCCACCACCTGCACTCCCCCGGCCTGAAATGCCTGCCCCAGCCAGCTTTCATCCTGAGGCAATTTATCCCCTGCCAGCAAAGGGGATGTGCTGCAATCCAGCAGCACCAATTTGTGGCGGGAGGGGTGCATGGAGAAGCGCCGCCGCACATAGTCGGCCTGGATGGTGGTGGCGTCCAGATAACCGGCGGTGAAGGTGTCGGCGCAAGCCAGGTACGGCCGTGTCTGATGATACAGGGCGTGCCCGGCAAAATAAAGCAGCAGCACATCATCCGGGGAGTGGCTCATTTCCAGAAATTCGGCCATGGCTAACTGGAGTTCAACAGCCGGTTTGTTGACGGAAACAAACACCTCATCGAACCCGGCCGCAGCAGATTCCAGCGCATCCGCCAGAGCGGTGAACGTTTTGCCAGAGACGGGGGCATGTAGACGGCCGTCCTGGTAATACACATTGCCAATCAACAAAGCTAATCGCCTGGACATGCGCCAATTGTACGTGGTTTCAGACGAATGGGCGAAGAGTTTGTCGCTCGTCACTCGTCATCCGTGACCCGTAGTCCGTAATCCGTTACTCGTTACTCGTCACCCGTCACTCGTCATCCGTAACCCGACATCGGACAACCGACCACCGATCACCGATCACCGATTACCGATTACCGATTACCGACCACCGACCACCCGGCGCCAGGATTAGGAAATTAGGACTGTTTACCCTGTCACCTTTCCCATAGAAAACTTTGCCCGCTATAATTGGCCTCCTGGCAAAAGCCGTCTCAGGTTTCCAGGTGATCGCTCGCAAATACGCTGGCGATGAGGTTGGTTAAGAGAAGATTCAATGACCGTTGTCACACCCACATGGGTTCGAGATGCCGTTTTCTACCAGATATTCCCTGATCGTTTTGCCATCAGTGACCGTTTTGGCCTGGATGGATATTTGCCCAAACCCGCCCACTTGCAGCCCTGGGGCGACGCGCCCACTTACCACAGCTTCCAGGGAGGGGACTTGCTGGGCGCCGCCGAAAAGCTGGACTACCTGGCCGATTTAGGCGTAAACGCCATTTATCTGAATCCCATTTTTGCCTCGGCCTCCAACCATCGCTACCACACACATGATTACTACACCGTAGACCCCATCCTGGGCGGCAACCGGGCGTTTGCCGTTTTCCTGGAAGCGGCCCACCAACGGGGGATGCGGGTCATTTTGGACGGCGTCTTTAACCACGCCAGCCGGGGGTTCTTTCAATTCAACCATCTCATGGAATGTGGGCCAGAATCCCCCTACCGGGATTGGTTTCATGTGCATAGCTGGCCGGTGAATGCCTTTCATTCGGAAGAACAGCCGAATTACGACGCCTGGTGGGGGATGCATTCGCTGCCCAAATTGAACACGGACAACGCGGCCGTGCGTGAATTCTTGTGGCAGGTAGCCGTGCATTGGCTCCGCCAGGGCATAGATGGCTGGCGGCTAGATGTGCCCAACGAAATTGACGACGACGCCTTCTGGCAAGAGTTCCGGCGGCGCTGCAAAGCTACCAACCCGGAAGCATACATTGTGGGTGAACTGTGGGGCGAAGCGCAGCGCTGGCTGCAAGGCGACCAGTTTGATGGCCAGATGAACTACTTATTTGCCCGCGCCGCTTTTGGCTATTTTGTGGGCGAGCAAATGGACCAGACAGACACGGTTCGCTCCGGCTATGGGCACATAGCCACCCTGACAGGCAAGCAGTTCGCTGCCGAACTGGAACGGATACACAACCAGCTTTACCACCCGGAAATTGTGTTTGCTCAGATGAATATGTTGGGCAGCCATGATACGCCCCGGCTGATAACGGTGGCGCGGGAAGATGTAACGGCCGTGAAACTGATGGTACTCTGCCAGATGACCATTGCCGGCGCGCCCAACATTTACTACGGTGACGAAATCGGGCTGCCGGGCCGCCATGACCCTGACTGCCGCCGCGCCTTCCCCTGGCACGATGAGGCCAGTTGGAACCGGGAACTGCTGGCCTGGTACCGGCAGTGCATCCATCTGCGGCAGCAAACGCCCGCCCTTCGCCGCGGTGATTTCCAGGTCATTTATGCCACCGACCATGTGGTCGTTTACCAGCGGCAGGTTCAGGGGCAGACGGCCGTTGTCGCCTTCAACACCGCCAACCAGCCAGAAACCTTCACCTGCCCCGCTACGATTACCGGCACGCTGCCGGAAAAATTGTTCTCATCCACACAACCGCTGACAGGTGGAAAAAATTATGATTTACCGGCGCGCAGCGCCCGCGTCTGGGCCAATTAACTTTTTTCGCCTCATTCATGGTCGTTGTGGGTTATTATCTGTATCATCTGATGTGGATTTTGAGGAGAAAGCATGACAGTTATCACAGCCAGGGCAGACAAGAAGTGCCCAGGCAGCTCCCTGTTTAGAGAGATTGTTTGTAATAAGAAGCTGCATACTGTATTGTAAATGGTAACGGCCGTAGTCGTTATGCGTGTTTACGTGATTTGAGATAGCTATGAACGATTCAATGATTAAACGCTCACCGGTTGACCCCAAAGATGCCCACATTCTGGTTGTGGAGGATAACGTCTCCAACTTTGTCCTCATTGCCCGGCTGCTGGCTTTTATGGGGGTGCAAAAATGCGAATGGAAAACCACCGGCTGGGGCGTGGTGGACTTTGCCAATACCATGCCCCGCGTAGACCTGGTGTTGATGGATTTGCGCCTGCCCCTGAGATGGTATGACGCCTGCAGATTCGGGCGATGAGCGGTTAAAACACCCTGGTGGTGGTGGTAACGGCCCACGGCAGCAGCGCCGAAATGCAGCGCGCCAAAGAAGCCGGTTTTGATGGTTTCCTCTCTAAACCGCTGGATGCGGATCGCTTTCCTGAACAGATACGGCAAATTTTAAGTGGCACACCCATATGGGACCTCGGCATTTGACGTGATGTATATTTCGTTAGTGGCTGGCGGCTGGTGGTTGGCGGCTAAGGCCAGCCACCATTTATTAACCACCAGCTAACCACATGTCTACGCTTTCTCGCCTGCCCTTTTTGCAAATTCAATCGGATGACGATGATACCCGGCGCAAAGGACAACTACTGCAATGGCTGGTTTTGCTGCTGGCGGGAATGAGCCTGGCCCGTTTTTTACTTGATCTGCCCCTGGCGCTGGCCGATCCATCGGCCAATACCCTCCCCTATTTCTTTCAATTTATTGGCACCCTGCTCTTTATCGCCATCTGCCTCTATCTGGTTCACATCGGGCGCGTGGTAGAGGCCGCCCATCTGTTTGCCATCATTCTCATCACCACCTTTTTTTTGCTGCTGACGACGCAATTTCCAGAGGAAATTGGGCTGGTTTATTTGATGGTCATTCCGGTGATGGTGATTGCCGTCATGGACAAAGTGCGTGCCAGTGTGGTATATGCGGTGGTGGTTATGGGCATCATGGCGGTGTACACGGCCGTCACCCCCACCTATACCCCTCTCAACTTTGCCTTCTTCGCCCTGGTCATCCTGGGCATTTCCCTCACCACCTGGTTGGTGGTGGCCGACCAACAAAGAGCTGCCCGGCACACGAACCTGCTCGCCCGTGAATCCAAACAAAAAACCGAATTATTACAGCACCGCGCCCACCAACTGCAAAGCAGCGCCCAAATTGGGCAGCGCACCGGTCTCAGCGCCGACCTGAACCAACTCCTCCAGGAAACGGCGCGGCTGGTACGGGAAACTTTTGGTTTTTACCACGTCTCCATCTGGCTGCCGGAAGAAAATGGGCTGGCGCTGCGGCTGCACGCCGTGGCCGGGCAGGAACAACTGCTGCATACCGCCGAATCAGTCCGGCTGCCCATCGCCGATGATTCCATTATCGGTTGGGTAGCCACCCACCAGACCGCCCGCATCAGTGATGATGTCACCACCGACCCATATTATCTGGTCGAGCCACTGCTGCCGGAAACCCGCTCGGAAATGGCGCTGCCGCTGGCGGCGCGCGGCCAGTTATTAGGCGTTTTAGATGTGCAAAGCCGCCGCACCTGGGCTTTTCAGGAAGAAGATGCTGCTTTTTTGCAGATCGCGGCTAATCAACTGGCAGTGGGTATAGATAACACGCGCCTGCTGGCGCAGGCCCAAGCCACCCTGAGGGAAACGCAGGCGTTATACCAGTTTAACACGCTGTTGGCCGGGACGTTGGATGTGGGCGAAATTTACCGGCGGGCCGCGCGCGCCATGACCCAACAGCTAAGCGGCTGCCGCTGTTTGATGTTGGCCTGGTCGCCTGACCAGACGGCCGTAACCGTGCAGGTGGGATACGAACAAGGCAGCGGCGCAGAGGCCAGAGCCGGCTTTTTTTGGGACACGGCCGTCTACCACCTGCCCGATTTTCCAGACATGGAACGCGCGCTGGCAGAGGGGGACACGGCCGTTTACCAGCTTGACCCCCAGACCAACACCCCCGAACAACGCATCCTGACTACGTATCGAGCCGTACACTGGCTGGCCGCGCCTCTGACGCGCGGCGACACCAACATCGGCGCTGCCTGGCTTTTCCGGGATGACAGCCAACCCCCCTTCCAACCGGCCGAAATACAATTAGTCCAGGCCATGGCCAGCCAGACGGCCGTAGCCCTGACCAATGCCCAACTAACCTCCGATGCCCAGGTGCGGGTGGCGCAGCTCAGCACCATCAACCGCACCAGCGTCATCCTCTCCCATGCGCCCACCCTCAAAGCCATCTTTGATGGCGCCCGGCGCGAGATTATGGCCCTCATTCCCGCCACCGGCATGTCCATTATGCTGCTGGCGAAAGACGGCCAGCATATCAACTGGTTGTACGGTTTTGAGTACGGCCAGGAAGTAGACCTGTCCGGCATCCCGCCTTTGCCCATCACGCAGGGTTTTAGCGGGCATGTGGTGCGCACCCGCGAAATGTTGTATGTGGACAAAGAGAACATTGACCTGCGCCATCAATTACAATCGCTGGTCGTGGGTGAAGAGTTGGCCGCCTGGCTGGGTTTGCCCATGATTGTCTCCGGTAAACTGGTGGGCGTGTTGGCTGTGGAAAACGAAGATTCCTTTAGCGAACCGGAAATTGAACTGCTGAAAACTATTGTGGGGCCGTTGGCCAGCGCCATTCATAATTTTATTCAGCTTGATGAACTACAGGCGGCGCTGACCGCGCAATCTCAACAGCGCATCCAACTGCAAACGGCCGCCGAAGTCGCCGCCGCCGCTACCGGCGTTCTGAACCTGGAAGAGGTGGTGGAAACGGCCGTCAACCTCATTAAAGAACGGTTTGGCCTGTACTATGTGGGGCTTTTTCTGGTGGATTACGAGAAGAAAGAGGCCGTGCTGGTTTCGGGCACCGGTGAAGCAGGCCAGATGCAGGTGGCGGAAGGACGTCGCCTGCGTGTGGCCGGCCGCTCGCTCATTGGCGGGGCGACGGGCGACGGCAAACCCCGCATCACGCAAGATGTCACGTTGGATGAAGAGTGGCTGCCCAATCCCTATTTACCCGATACCCGCTCTGAACTGGCGCTGCCGCTGCGGGCGCACGGCCGTATCATTGGCGCCCTTACCGCCCAAAGCAGCCAACCCTATCATTTCACCCCGGAACTGATTCAAGTGCTGCAAACGTTGTGTGATCAACTGGCAACGGCCGTAGAAAATGCCCGGCTGCTGGCCCGCGCCGAAGCCCGCGCCCAACGTCAGCAAACGTTGGCCCAACTCAGCGCCCAACTACACCAGACAGCCGACATTGAAGAAATTGTCAACATTGGGCTGCGGGCCATTTCCAGCCATCTGGACAACGCCCCGGTCACCTTACAATTAGGAAAACAGGCAGGCAGTAACGGCCGTTCCCGATTCCCAGAGAACGAAACAGATGAGTGAACAAACCGGCCCCACCACTTCACCCGCCTCCGCAATTTTCCTGAACACCGACGTGCCCAATCTGGCCCGTATTTTTGATTATCTGGCCGGCGGCTCCATCAACTATGAAATTGATCGCCAGGCAGCCGCCGCCATGCTCACCATTATCCCCTCCCTGGGCAAATGGGTACGGCTGCGGCGGGCATTCATTCAAGAAGCCGCCAGCCAACTGCACGCCGCCGGATTCCGCCAATTCCTTGATTTTGGCTCCGGTATGCCCGCCAATGACCACATTCACGCTTTTGCGCCGGAAGCGCGCATCGTGTTTAGCGACCTCAATCCCGTGGCCATCAGTTATGGGCAGGCTCTCTTTGCCGGGCAGGAACGGGTTGCCTACATTCGCGGCGATGTGCGGCAGATAGAGCAGGTTTTTGCCGCGCCGGAGGTGCAGCAGATGATTGACCGGCAGCAGCCGGTAGCCATTGGCTTAAATGCCATCAATCTCTTCCTGAATGAGGAAGATAATCGCCACATGGCCCAGGCGTTATATGCGTGGGCGCCGGCCGGGTCCAAAGTTTTTATGGTGTTCCAGACACGGGCAGAACGGGAAATGCCGGCCGAATATGAGCGGTTTCGGGAGATGTGCCGCGCGGCCGGGTTGCCCATTGAACTGCACACCTATAACCAATCGATCCAGATGATGCGCCCCTGGCAGCCGGCCGATATTCAACCGATTGTGGACTTTCTGGCGCTGCCGCAGGACTTTATTACCCCGGCAGACGAAACAGAGATTGGGCTGGCATTTTATGCAGCGTTTATGGAGATGTAATTGGGTAATCAGGTAATGGGGCAATTACCTCGATGCCTGGATACACTATGTGGCATGAATAGTCATTTTGTGGTAGATGGAACATTGACCGGTGAGGGTTTGCAGGCACAGCGCCACCAGGTGGAAACGGCCGTTACCGATGCGTTTGTGCGCCATGCCATTGAAAACCGGGGCATCTTAACCTCACCGCGCCGGGGCGCCAACGTGGCCGCCCGTCTATTTGACCTGCTCTGCTATTACCTGGACGGGCAGGCCGGCGACACAGAAATCACCTTGTGGGCCACCGAACTGGTGGAACAAGGCCTGGCGCTGGCTACAGCCGCCGCCATGATGCGGGCGCTTACGCAAGCCGTGTCCCCCCCATCCCCCCACCTGACTGAATTCCACCTGCTCTTTTTAGAGAAAGTGGCTGTCGCCCGTGAAGGGCTGCAACATAGCCTGCAAGAACAATCACAGGCCGCCTTGCAACGCGCCCTTCACCATCAACTGGAACAACAAATCGCCTCGCACACGGCGCAAACACGGCAAAATGAACGGCTGAACGCCGTTTTGCAGTTGACCACCCGGCTCAGTCTGGCGGCTGATGAACAGACCCTTCTGGCGGCTGCCGCCGCCGGCCTGAGCGAAGCATTGAGCATTCCCCTGGTCACGCTCTACCGCTATGAGCCGGAGAGTACACAATGGCGCTGGACCGGCAGTTCGGCCGTTGACCCAGACACACTCCCAACCCCGGCCCACCACATCACCTTGTTGCAGCAAGCCCAGGCCGGCAGCGGCGAAATGATTCAGCCATACCAACAGCCAGAATCAGCCGATGGTTTAGCCGCCGCTTTGATTTTACAGGTAGGCGGCCACCTCCTGGGGGGCATTATTGCCGACAGCCCGCAGATGACCAACCAGGAAAGCGAGCCGTTTCTGCTGCTGCTGCGCGCCTTTGCCCAAAATCTGGCGGCGCTGTGGCAAAACCTGCGCCTGCTGGCGGAAACAAAACAACGCACCCAGGAGTTGGAAATTTTACACGGCCGTTACCTGGACACCCTCTGGCAAAGTGAACACGCCCTGTTGCAGGCACAACTGGCCGACGACCACCTGCGCCTTAATCGCCACAGCACCCCCGGCAGCACGGCCGTGCCGTCCACTGCCGCGCCCCCCATTCCCCTGAAAATTGGCGATTACACCTTTGGTCAGGTGCATCTTCCCAACACCCTATCCCTCAGCCCAGAAGATGAGGAGTTTGTCGAGGTGCTGGTGCGCGAGATGGGCAGCGCCCTCAGCAATGCCCAATTCCTGCAAACCGCCCGCGCCTACTCCAACCAACTCAGCCTGGCGGCCGATGTCTCCCGCGCAGCCACCACCATTCTGGATCGGGAAACGCTTATCACCGAAGCTGTAGAATTGATTCGCTCCCGGTTCAATTTTTACTACGTCGGGCTGTTTTTGTTGGATGAAGAGGGACAGATGGCGGTGTTGCACGCGGGGACGGGTACCGCCGGAGCGCAAATGGTGGCGGAAAGCCATCAGTTGGTCGTTGGGGGCCATTCGATGGTCGGCACGGCCGTAGCCACCGGTAAACCCCGCGTCGAACAAGATGTCTCCCGCGCCAGCCGCTTCATCCGCAACCCCCACCTGCCAGAGACAAAGGCCGAACTGGCCCTGCCGCTGCGGGCGCGCGGCCGCACCATTGGCGCGCTCACCGTGCAAAGCAAAGAAACCGGCGCTTTTAACCCTGAAAGCATCACCGCCCTGCAAAGCCTGGCCGATCAGCTAGGGGTCGCCATCGAAAATGCCAGTTTGTTTGCCCAAACACAACGCAACCTGGCCGAATCTAACCTGCTGTATGAAACCAGCCGCCGCATCAACCAGGCAAGTACGCCAAACCAGGTGTATCAGGCATTGGTAGATTTTGCGGCCCAGTCTGGCCTGGTGGACCTGGCCCAGATGTTTGTGCCCGATCCTGGCTCCCAGGATTATCTGATCTCCCCTGTGTTTTGGAGCAAATTAGGTGTAAAACACAACCCCCAACACCGCTTCTCGCGTGATAAATTCCAGGCCACCAACCTGATGGAAACCGACCAGATCATTCGCATCGAAGATGGCCCCAACCAACCAGACCTGGATGCATACACCCGCGCCCTTTTCACCAACAATGGCGTGCGCGCGGCCACCCTGGTGCCTGTTTTTGCCGAGCAAACCTGGTTGGGTACCCTGGCTTTAGACCGGGTGGCGCCTGTGCCCTTAAATGACCAGGAGTTGCAGCCCTTTATCACCCTGGCGGCCCAGGCGGCCATCAATCTGGCAAACCAACAACTGCTGCGCCAGACGGAAACGCTTTATCACATCGGTCGCCTGCTCAACCAATCCATCACCCGCGAAGATGCGCTGGAGATTACCGCCCGCGAGATTGCCCGCTACGTGGGCGCCGTACAGTGCCGCGTGGTTCTGTATGACCATCAGCAAAAGATTGGCATGATTGCCGCGGAATATGGCAATTATGACTACGGCGATAAGGGCGCGATGCAGTTGCCGGCAGCCGGGGATTATGTGCTGGCGCGCTTACAGCAGCAGCCGGCGCCGTTGCTGCTGGCGGAAGGGGATGGGCAAACGCCGGAAACAGTGCTGGAACAACATGTACGGCCGTTTGGCGCCAGGGCTTCTCTGCTCATCCCCGCTGCCAATATGCAGGAAGTGATGGGCTTTCTGGCGATTGATTCCCGGCGCGGCACACGGCCGTTTACCCCTGCCAACATCATCTTCGCCCAAACAGTGGTAGACCAGCTTGTCACCCAACTGGAAAACTTGAAGCTGCTCGATGAAGCCCTGCAACGCGCCCAGGAACTCATCACCCTCAACCAGATACAAACCACCATCTCCTATTACCTGGAACTCAATGAACTGGCCCAGGCCGTCTACCAGCAGGTCGGGCGCCTGTTGGATAACACCATTTTCAGCCTGGCCCGTTACGACGCCCAAACCCGCCTCTACACACCCATCTTACATGTCGTAGAAGGCATAAAAACCGAGACCCATCCCCGCACATTACAACCGGACGAACCATTGTGCCTCTTCTTGCAGCAAGAACAGCATCATCTGGTAGATGGAAACAGCCCACTTACCCGCTTTGAAACCCGCCCCTTGGCGCGCCCCCCACGCTCCGGCCTGTGGATCCCCATGCAGCGGGAAGGCAAAGCCAACGGCCTCATCAGCGTACAATCGTATGACGCCCAGGCATATAACGAGAATGATGTACAGTTGCTGCGCAGCATCGCCACCCAGGCCAATCTGGCCCTGGCAAATGCGGAGCTATTTACCCGCATCCAGGCCCATAACGAAGAGCTAATGCAGTTGGATCAGCTCAAGACGCAATTCCTGGCTAACATGTCCCATGAACTGCGCACGCCGTTGAATTCCATCATCGGCTTCTCACGGGTCATCCTGAAAGGCATAGATGGCCCCATCAGCCCCGAACAGGAAGAAGACCTGACCTCCATCTACAAGAACGGGCAGCATCTGCTCAGCCTCATCAACGAAATTCTGGATATGGCCAAAATTGAAGCAGGCAAGATGACGCTCAGTTTTGAAGAAGTGGACATGGCGCAGGCGGCCGAAGCTGTTCACTCTACCGTGCGTGGCCTGATTGATCCGGCCAAAATCGAGTTGCTATGGGAGGTGCAGCCCGGCCTGCCCCTGATTGAAGCTGACCCCACGCGCGTGCGCCAGATTTTGCTCAATTTATTGTCCAATGCGGCCAAATATACGCCGGAGGGGCATATTCAACTGAAAATTTTGCAGGAAAATGAGCATGTCCACATTGTGGTGCATGATACCGGCATTGGCATTGCCGAGGCGGATTTTGAGAAAGTGTTTGTGCCCTTTGAGCAGGCAGACAGCAGCACCACCCGCGCCGTTGGCGGCACCGGGCTGGGCCTGCCCATCACCAAATGGCTGGTGGAAATGCACCAGGGAGAGATTTATTTTGAGAGTGAACTGGATAAAGGCTCTACCTTCCACATTCTGTTGCCCTTGCGCATGGAAAAGATTGGAGATTAGAGATTGGGGATTGAATCAATCTCTAATCTCTAATCTCCAATCTCCAATCACTTGAGGATACCCGCTGAAGATGGTTGCTATTGAGATTGAGTGTCGCGCCTGCCACGCCAGACGGCCGTTAACCAACCCCTCCCCTACCTGCCCCCACTGTGGTGGTCAATGGGCAGAGGCGCGTTACCAATGGATAGAGCCGGCAGACAAAGAGGCGGTAGATAGGTGGACGGCCGTACTCGCCAGACGCGGCGCCAGCCTGTGGCGTTACCGGGAGCTACTGCCCATCGGCCACGCCGAAAACATCATCACCCTGGGTGAAGGCTGGACGCCCCTGCTGCGCGCCCATAACCTGGGGCAAATGCTCGGCCACCACCACATCTACATCAAAGATGAACGCCAGGGGCCAACCGGCTCCTTCAAAGACCGGCAGGCCGCCATTGCCATCAGCGCCATGAAAGAAGCGGGCATCACCGAAGCCGTGGTCGCCTCCACCGGCAACGTAGCCATTGCCTACTCCGCTTACTGCGCCCGCGCCGGCATCAAACTGTGGGCCTTTGTCACCAGTTCCGTGCCCGCCGACAAAATGCGCGAAGTGGCCCTGTATGGCTCCGAAGTGATCAAAGTGGCCGGTACCTATGACCAGGCCAAACAGATTGCCGCCGAATTTGCCGCCAGCAAAAATTTGTTCCTGGACCAGGGCATTAAAGCCATTGCCACCAAAGAAGCGATGAAAACCATCGCCTTTGAAACGGCCGAACAGTTGGGCAGCCTGCTGGCCGGCGACGACCCCACCATCCCGCACGGCAACCGCCACCCCTGGCGCGCCCCTGATTGGTATCTTCAAGCCATCAGCGGCGGTATGGGGCCGGTGGGGGTGATGAAGGGTTTTGCCGAACTGCACGAGATGGGTTTAACCGGGCGTGTACCCAAACTGGCCTGTTTTCAATCCAGCGGCTGCGCGCCCATGGCCGAAGCCTTCCAACGGGGCGCACGCCAGGCCGAAGCCATCCTGAATCCTCTGACAGACATTACCACCCTGGCTACCGGCATTCCCGGCGAGGCGTATGAGGTGCTGTTCGATTTGCTGGCGGCGCATGGCGGCGTGATTGAGGCCATACCAGACGCGGACACCTTTCATGCCCTGCATACCGTGGCCAAGATGGATGGGATTAGCGTGGAACCGGCGACGGCCGTAGCCTTTGCCGGCCTCTTCAAACTGGTACGTGAAGGCATCATTGCCCCCCACGAAATCGTCGTCATCAACTGCTCCGGCCATACCTTCCCCGTGGAAAAGCACATCATCGGCGACCAGTACACACGCAACATGGCCCCTACCAATGGACAGGACGCGCCAACTTCTGCCCGCCAGGAAGGGCTGCTGACCGCTCTGGAGGAACTGGATAACCGCGTCCAACGCATTGCCATCATCGAAGACAACCCCGACGCCGCCCGGCTCATCCGGCGCATCTTGCAAGCCCAGGGCGACTTCCTTATTGACGAGGCCAACAACGGGCTGGACGGCCTGCGTCTGATTCAGCAGGTGCGCCCCAATCTGGTCATTCTCGACCTGATGATGCCCGGCCTGGATGGGTTTGGCATTGTGGAAGCGATGAAGACAAACCCCGCATTACACGAAATCCCCATCGTCGTCGTGACTGCCAAAGAACTTTCGCCTATTGAACGGCAGCGATTAGACGGTAAAATAAAAGCGTTGCTGCAAAAAGGTTCATTTTTAGACTCAGATCTTCTCAGCGATATTAAACAAGCACTTCCCCAGACCTGACGGGTCTTGGAGACCTGTCAGGTTTAACCTCAATAGGCAGAAAATACTAATTGCACAAACAGATGGGTGTGGCACAATTGAACACGCGGTAATCTATTTGAATCAGGCACCCAATTTGTACACCTTGCGCACACGTTGGTCTTACGGCAGAAAGTTTTATGGAAGAGCCAGCCACCATTCTCTATATCGAAGATGACCCGGCCAGCCGCCGGTTGGTACAGCGCGTGTTGGGGAGCCGGGGCTATAACGTGCATGTGGCGGCCGATGGGCTGGAAGGCATTTCCCTGGCGCGGGAGACCCAGCCGAACCTGATTTTGATGGATATTAACCTGCCGAGCATGGACGGCCGTGAAATCACCACCCGTCTGCGCAGTATCCCCCATTTCGCCAACACCCCCATTGTGGCCCTGACGGCCAACCACAGCCCCGGCAGCCGCGAACTGGCGTTGGCCGCCGGCTGCACCGGTTTTCTCACCAAACCCATAGATGTCTCTGTTTTTCCCAGCCAGGTCAAAGATTTTCTGCAAGGGCGCATTGAACCTCTGGCCGTTGAAGAAAAAAGCACCCACCTGGAAAAACACGCCCAAAACCTGGTGGAGCGGCTGGAACATAAAATCAACGAGATGGAAGCGGCCAACAAACGGCTGCGTGAACTGGATCGGCTGAAAAGCGACTTTATCATCATGGTTTCCCATGAACTGCGTACCCCCCTCACACTCATCAGCGGGTATGCCCATTTGCTAGACGAGCAGTTGAAACAAACCAAAGAAGAGACGTTACCGGCGGCGATGATTTCCGGCGTGGCCGAGGGATTGACGCTGGGCGTGGGCCGGATGCGCGAAGTGGTCAACGAGATCATCAAAGTGGCGCGTATTGCTTCTGGCACTTTGGACCTGGCGCTGGGGCCGGTGCGGCTTTCGGTCATCATTCAAGACCTGTGCCAGGAATACACAGAAACGCTTAAAAAGCGCAACCTGAATTTGCAGATGGGCGATCTGGATCGGCTGCCGGTGATTGAAGGGGATGGCGTCCAGTTAAAATCGGCCATTGAAAATGTGTTGGGCAATGCCATCAAATACACGCCGGATGGCGGCAGCATTTTTATCGTCGGCCGTACTGTCGGCGATGCCATTGACATCATCATTCGAGATACCGGTATTGGCATTCCGGCCAGTGAACACCGCCGCATCTTTGACCAGTTTTATACGCTGGGGCAAATTGAACACCACTCCACCAGCAAATCCGCCTTTATGGGTGGTGGTTTGGGCCTGGGCCTGGCGATTGCCAAGGGCATTATTGAAGGGCACAACGGCCGTATCTGGGTAGAAAGCGAACGGCGTGATATGGATGCCCTGCCCGGCAGCACCTTCCACATTTTGCTGCCCACCGATCAATCTACGCAAAAAGTGAATCTCTAAGAGTGGCAAGCGCAGCAATGCTCTATTTGGCGTGTTTGCCACTCGCGCCGCCGATTGGAAATCGGCGTCTGTTGCAACTCGTCTGTGTGTTCTTCCCATGCCGCCCTCTCCTCCTGAACCAACGGCCGTGCCCCCCCGTCAATGGCGGCATGGTCTGGTCTGGGCATTACTTTCCCCCCTCTTCTTAGGCATCGTTCCCATCTTTGCCAAAATTGCCTATGGCGCCGGCGTCGGTGTTTTGACCGTTGTCACTTTTCGCACCCTCTTTGCCGCCGTCGTCATCTGGCTGACGATGCTGCTCTTTCGCCGGCACCTGATTCGCAGTTCTGCCTTTGCCATTGCCGGCAGCATGGTCGCCGGCGGCATCAACGGTATCGGCTCACTCTTCTTCTACGCCAGCCTGAACCGCATTGATGCCTCGTTGGGGCAGCTGATCAACATCACCTATCTGGTCTTTGTGACGCTGCTGCTGCGGCTGGCAGGCCAGGCGATCTCTCGCCTCACCTTGTTTCGCCTCGGCCTCATCCTGCTGGCAATTTATCTGCTGACCATGGGCAGCCTGGGCGAGCCGGACTGGCCGGGGGTGGGCATGATGCTTTTTGCCGCCCTGACCTATGCCCTGCAACTGGTCTTTAGCCAGCGCATTATGCTGGATATTCCTGCGCCAACGATGACCCTGTATGCCGTTTCGGCCATGGCGCTGGTAGTTACAACTGCCTGGCTGCTGCTTCCATCTGACCTGGTAATGGTCACGGCCGTTGGCTGGCAGGCCATCTTCCTCATGGGTCTGGCTACCGCCCTGTCTCGCCTCACCCTGTTTTTGGGCGTCAAACGGCTGGGCAGTATGCAGGCGGCTTTGTTAGGCGTTTTAGAGGTGCTGGTCACAGTCATCATTGCCATTACCTGGTTGGGGGAGCAGTTAACGGCCATACAGTGGCTGGGCGCACTGCTCATCCTCATCAGCATTCTGCTGGTGCGTTATGAACGCGGCGTCCCCAAACGAGTAGATTGGTGGCACGTCTTCTGGCGCTGGCTGCGGCGGGGAGCGTGATCGGTAATCCGTAATCCGTTAGCCGTGAGCCGTAATCCGTTAGCCGTTAGCCGTAATTGGTCTTCGGATCACGGATCACGCATCACGCATCACGCATCACGGTAAGATTCCCCCCACATACGCCGTCAAGATGAGGGTCGCCTGAGGGTTCGCGCGCCAATTTGCTGATGGAAGCAGCAGTTGGCGTTATAATCAGGTAGACAAATATCTAATACCCTTTTGCTTTGAAAAATACGGCTATCTGGCTGTGATACGTGATGCGTGACCAGAGAAACTTCACGTATCACACATCACGTCTCCATGTGAAATATAAAATTGCTATGAAGATTGAACTACACAACGGCGACCATGTTTTTGATTTGTTGGCTGACGAATGGGATCCACTGGTTACACAAAGTATGACCAACACCCCGTTTCAACGGCTGGCTTACCAACGCGCCTGGTGGCAGCACTGCGGCCCTGGCGAGGGCAGCCTGCACACGGTGACGGCGCGAGAAGCCAACGGCCGTCTCACCGCCATCGCCTGTTTTTACAACATAGACGGCGTATTGTACTTTAACGGCTGTACCCAAGAAACCGACTACCTGGATTTGATTGTGACCGAAGAAAACGCAGCGGCGGCGTGGACGGCCGTGCTGGACTGTCTTGGCTCCTCCGATTTTCCTACATGGCAGGCGATGGATTTGTGTAACATTCCGGCTGCTTCCCTCACCCGCCAGATTTTGCCCTCAGAAGCCGCCTCCCGCGGCTTCTTGCATGAAGAGTCCGTGCATGAAGTGTGCCCGATCATCCCCCTTTCCACCACCTTTGAAGGCTATCTGGAAAACATGGACAGCAAACAAAGACGCGAACTCCAGCGCAAACTGCGCCGCGCCGACGCCGCCGACGCCGCCCTGCACCTGATTGGCCCGGATGAAGACGTGACCCAGGCAGTGGACGATTTTCTGGAACTGCTGCAAAAAAGCACCTTTGAAAAGCGCGATTGGCTCACCGACGGCCGTCGCGCCCTCTTCCACGATGTGGCCCGCGCCGCCCACCAGGATGGTTATTTACAACTGCTGTTCATGGAGGTAGACGGCCGTAAAGCCGCCACCCTCTTCAACTTTGACTACAACAACCGCATCTGGGTCTACAACTCCGGCCTCGATCCGGTCAACTTTAGCAGTCTGAGCCTGGGCGTGGTTATCACCGCCAAAGCGATTGAGGTTGCCGCCGAACACGGCCGGGCCGAATTTGACTTCCTGCGCGGCAACGAAACCTACAAATACCGCTTCGGCGCCCAGGATACGATTATTTATCGCCAACAGATCCGTAAATCGTAAAACGTAATCCGTAATCCGATTACGGATCACGGCTCACGGATTACGGGTCACGGGTTACGAATAACGACAAAACTATGACACCTCAACACCCCCACACCCCCATCCGCCGCATTGCCATGCTCAGCGTGCATACCTGCCCGCTGGCAATGCTGGGCGGTAAAAAGACCGGCGGCATGAACGTCTACGTGCGCGACTTTAGCCGCGAACTGGGGCGCGAAGGCATCCTGGTAGACGTGTTCACCCGCTCCCAGGATGATTGCCAGCCGATGATCAAACACGATTTGGGTTTCGACGGCCGTGTTATCCACATCCCCGCCGGGCCAGAACAACCCATCCCCCTGGCCGACATTCCCCAATATCTGGATGAATTTGTGCAGGGTGTCCTTGACTTCGCCGCTGCTGAAGGGATTCACTACGACGTCATTCACAGCCACTACTGGCTCTCCGGCCTGGTAGCCGAAAAACTGCGCGATGCGTGGGGTGGGACGCCCATCGTGCAAATGTTCCACACCCTGGGGCACATGAAAAACCAGATCGCCACCAGCGACAATGAACGCGCCCCGCAAGAGCGCATTGACGGCGAAACCTACGTCATTCAGCACGTGGCCGACCGCCTCATTGCCGCCACCCCCGCCGAAGAAGAGCAGCTTATCACGCTCTACGGGGCCGACCCCCAAAAAATTGTCATCATCCCCCCCGGCGTAGACCTGGAACGCTTTCACCCCATGGACAAAAAAGAGGCCAAACGGCGCGTGGGTATCCCCTGCGGCGACGCCAACATTCTGTTCGCCGGGCGCATTGAGCCGCTCAAAGGGGTTGACACCATGCTGCGGGCTATGGCCATCATTCAAAAACGCTGCCCTGACGCCGTAGAGAATTGTTGTATGGCCATCATCGGCGGCGACCCCTGGGCCGATGACCTGGACGAAGAAATGGCCCGTCTGCAAGAGCTACGCGACGATCTGGAGATTCACGATCTGGTCGTCTTTCTAGGCGCTAAAGATCAGGAAATTTTGCCCAATTATTATGCTGCCGCCGAAATGGTGGTGATGCCTTCACATTATGAAAGTTTTGGCATGGTGGCGCTGGAAGCCATGGCCATGGGCACGCCGGTCATTGCCTCGGAGGTGGGTGGGCTGGCCCATCTGGTAAAACACGAGCGCACCGGCTACCACGTGCCCAGCCGTGACCCAGAGGCGCTGGCGCGGCGCATTTTTGAGCTGCTCACCAACCCCCGCTGCCGCGAGGTCATGGGCCAGGCTGCCCGCGAACATGCCCAGGCCTACGCCTGGCCGAATATCGTCAGCCAGATGATGGATGTGTATTGTGAGATTGGAGAATGGAGATTGGAAATTTGTCCATCTCCAATCTCCAATCTCTAATCTCTTCTTCTGGCGTGGTATAATCTGCCGCAATCATCTATGCGGCGCGCCCGGTGACGCCGGGCCACCCCATTGGGCAGGCGTACCATGATCAAATCCGCCCCTCCCTTTCAATTAACCCCAGAACAACAACAAATTTTGCTGCGTATGGCGCGGGATGCTATTGAGCAGTGGGTGGCAAACGGCCGTGTCCCCCACTACCAGAGCGATGACCCGGCGCTGGCGCAGGCAGCGGGTGTTTTTGTCACCCTGCGCCGCCGCGAAAACGGCGACCAGGCACTACGCGGCTGCATTGGTCGGGTAGAAGCGCCGGAATCGCTGCTCTATCTGGTGTCGGAAATGGCCGTGAAAGCAGCCAGCAACGACCCCCGTTTTCCGCCGGTCACCGCCGGCGAACTGCCCACTCTGCACATTGAGATTTCGGTGCTTTCCCCTTTACAGCGATTGGAGGATGTGCAGGAGATCGAGGTGGGCGTACATGGGCTGTTGATTGAGGCGCACGGCCGTCGGGGACTGCTCTTACCCGAAGTTCCCCTGCACCACCACTGGAACCGCGCCGATTTCCTGGAAGGCATCTGCCTGAAAGCCGGTCTGCCTCCCGACGCCTGGCAAGAGCCAGGGACGCGGTTGTATACGTTTACGACGTTTAGTTTTGAGGAGGAGATTGGAGATTAGAGACTGGAGATTGATCAATCTCCCAATCTCCAATCTCTAATCTCTGAGCACTTCCAACATATCCCCATGTATACGGCCGTTACTCGCCACCACCGCTAACTCCGGGGCAATTTGAAGGGCACGGCCGTTCATATCCGTCACCTGCCCACCCGCTTCCTGCACCAATAAGATACCCGCCGCCACGTCATAACTTTTCAGCTTAAATTCCCAATAGCCATCCAGCCGCCCGGCGGCCACGTAGGCCATATCCAGCGCCGCCGACCCGGCACGGCGGATGCCATGCGCCTTTTTGAGAAAATGGGCCACCTGGGCCACATTATCATGTTCGGCCGTGTGCCGGTCATAGGGGAAGCCGGTGGCCAACAAACTGCGGATGAGGCTGTCGGCCTGGCTGACGTGCAGCCGCCGCCCATTCAGCCACGCGCCCTGCCCGGCTACGGCCGTAAAACATTCATCGCGCAAAGGATCAACAATCACGCCCACCAACGGCCGTGCCCCCTCCACCAGCGCCAGCGACACACAAAACACCGGAAAGCCATGGGCAAAATTGGTGGTGCCGTCCAGGGGGTCAATGTGCCAGGTGTAGGGGCTGCCGCCCTCCCCATTGAGCGTCCCCCCTTCCTCGCCCACCAGGGTATGGTCGGGGAAAGCGGCCCGCAGACGGGAGACGATGAGCGTTTCCGCCTGTTGGTCAAACTGCGTCACCCAATCTACGGCCGTGCCCTTGACGGCAATCTCTTTTTCCTGGCTATATCCTTCACGCAGGAGAGCGCCCGCTTCTCTGGCAATGGGTACGGCCGTGTCGGCAATTTGTTGTAATATCATCGCTATGTTTCGTAACCCCTAACCCCATTGTTTACAAGTTAAGGTTTTCTGGCAAATGTCAAGGGCAAAAACAAAACCTCTGTTGACCAACACCGCCCGGTGATCAATCACCGCCCGGTGATCAATCACCGGGCTAAACAGCGTCGCCCCATCAATGGGGCTGGATGCTCTGCCAGCCGGATTTATCCGGCGCTACCGACCAGCCAGGGCATTCATGCCCTGGCGATAGTGGCCGTAGAACCTGCTTGACGAATTCAAAATATGCTTAACTTGTAACCAATGCCATTAGGATGCCCACTCCTCCCATTTCGATCTACTGATTGGGTTTAACACGGCCGTTGCTAACGAGTTTACACTCTCTCTGTAGGGCAGTCGCCAGCATTTCCCGCGGAATCGTCTATACTTCCTTTTGTATCGAGGGGACACCTAAAAGAGAGAAAAACCCCCTATCATGGTCGAACGGTGGCCTGGACGAAGTGAAAACTTGCGGTCAAAGGGCACAACCAGACGCCTGATACAAGTTAAACAGAGGGTGTCCCTTCGCTGGCAAAAAACAACAGCCCCCGGCAACAGCCGGGGGCTTTTTTGATGATCGTTGTACAGTGCCAGGCAAGGGGTAGCCCGGCCCTGGTTAACGCTAATGGTTTTGCCCCTTGCCTGGCACTGTCTGGTACGCCTGTGCCAAAATCTGCATCGTATGCCACACGGGTATGGGCTGTTGCCGGTAGGTTTGTATTTGCGTGATGCAGCCGATGTTGCCGGAAATGACCGCTTCTGCGCCTGTTTGGGCGATGCGTTCTGCTTTGCGGCGGCCCAGTTCGGCAGCGATTTCCGGTTGATCTAGATTGTACGTGCCGGCCGAACCACAACACAACCCCCCATCATCCAATTCCAGTAAGGTCAGGTTGGGCACGGCCGTCAACAATTGGCGCGGCGCACGCATTACCCCCTGGGCATGGCGCAGGTGGCAGGCGTCTTGATACACGGCGCGCATGGGTTTTGCCAATCCGGGTGGTGGCTGCCCGCCCAATTCGGCCAGGAAAACGGTCACATCCTGTACTTTGTGGGCAAACGCGGCGGCCTGTGCGGCTACGGCCGTGCCCGCAAACAACAGCCCATATTCGTGCATACCTGACCCACAACCGGCGGCATTGGTCAGTACCGCATCCACATCGGCCGGGAAGAGTTGCAGATTGTGTTGGGCCAATGCCTGCGCCCGCTCCAGTTCGCCAATGTGCATCAAAATCGCGCCGCAGCAGTTTTGCCCGGCGGGGATGACCGTTTCTATGCCGTTGGCCGCCAATACGTGCAATGTAGCCCAATTGATCTCTGGGGCTAACACCTGCTGCACACAGCCCGCCAGCAGCGCTACCCGCGCCCGACGTGCCCCTTGCGCCGGATAGATAGCGGGTAATGGTTGGGCGGCGGGCAGTTTGCCCGGCAGCACATTCAACATGCCCTGAAATTGGGCGGGCAGGGCGCGCTGTACCGTTTTGCCGATTTTGCCCGCACGCACGGCCGTGCGGAAGCGATGAGGATAGGGCAACGTTTCGATGATCATTTTGCGGGCGGCGGCGTCCAGGAACGGCCGTGAGCGTTCCGCCTCCACCATGCCCCGGTAGCTCAGGAGCAGGTTGCCATAGGGCACACCAGAGGGGCAGGCGGGCACACAACCCAGGCAGCCCAGGCAGCGGTCAATGTGTGGCTGCGCTTCGGCAACGGGCAGGTTGTGTTCCAGCACGTTTTTCATCAGCACAATGCGGCCCCGTGGCGAATCCATTTCCTCGCCCAACACCTGGTAAGTGGGGCAGGCGGCCAGGCAAAAGCCACAGTGAACGCACGATTGCACGGCGTCGGCCATCGCCTGCCCGCGCGGGCCATATTCGGTGGGGTTAATCTGGTGTTGCATCGTTTATTTTTGGTCGTTGGTGGTTGGTGATTGGTGGCTGGTACCAACCACCAGCCCTAGCCCCCAGCCACAAATTCACGCAAGGCGCGGATATTCCGTTGGGGGGTGGTGGTCATAATCACACAGCCGGTGCCCAGAATGAAACGACGGCCGTCAGTCTGCATCAGTGCGTCTTGGGCTTCCACCAGAGCGGCTTCGGGCGATTCTTGATGCAGCGTCCAATGGTCTACACCGCCGCTGGCCGCGCCTTGTATCCATTGCAGGCCGTCGGCCAGCCGCCAGCCTGTTTCCCGATCGTGCCAGTTTACCACCGCCGCCGGATATTCGCCCGCCAGATCAAACATGATGTCGGTACTATGCAGGTGGACGATGTTCAGCCATAGGTCGTTGGCGGCGTTGAGGATACGGATGTCATAGTCACGGCCGTAAGTCAAAAACTCCTCCTTACTCATCTGCGAATAGCGGGCGTGCTGCACGGCGTAATAAATGCCGCTGATGCCGGTGCTTTTAGCCGCCTCGATGAAGCGGATGGTGCTTTCGGTGATGACGTCCAGGGCGCGGCGAAAACGCGGTGCATTGGCGCGCAGGTGGCTCAACATGCGTTCATTGCCGGCCAGATGTTTGGCCTGAGACAGCGGCGAAAAGATGGTGGCAATAAAGGGCGTCTCTTCGCCCAGCGCCATACCCACCAGCCGCAGCGCCTCAATTTGTTTGGCCAGCATTCCCTGAGAGGGGTCAAGAGGTTCCAGTTTGTCCCAATCCATCGGGGTTTGAATGGGCAGATGAATGTAATCGCGGGTGCCTTCGATGTGCCCCACCCAACGGTCTTGCACACCCCAATCTATCACTGAGTAACTGCTGGCGGGGCCTACTTTGAGAAAGTCCCAATCCCAATCTTGCTGCCATTTCACGTGGGCGGCGGCCAGGGCGTGGGCGTCCTGGTCGTCGCCCGGCCAATGCCGCCACAGCGCCACCGGCAGACGGTCGGGCTGTTCATTGTGGATAGCCGCTTCCAATCGTTTGCGTTTACTCCAATCGTGCATGTTATTTTCTCCTGAGACGAATTTTAACGCAGAGGCGCGAAGGCGCAGAGAAAAAATTCGCGTTGCTGATCGTTCCGTGCTGGCTGGTTTGTGGCGGTAATTGTGGCTAGAATGGCCGGTGATGGCAAGAGCAAATGACCGTAGAGATTGGAGATTGACAATGGGCAATCTCCAATCTCCAATCTCCAATCTCTAATCTCCCAAAGGATATCTATGCACAAGATCAATGAACAAACGGCCGTACCCCTGGCCCAACAATTAGCGGATGAATTTGCGGCACGGGCGGCGGAGGCAGACCGGCTGGGCGCTTTGCCCCAGGCCGATGTGGATAGCTTGAAACGTTCTGGGTATTTGGGCTTGAGTGTACCCACTGAATTTGGCGGCATGGGACTGCCCCTGGTTGATTGTGTGGCCGCGCAGGTGGAACTGGCCCAGGGCAGCGCGTCTACGGCGTTGGTGGCGGGGATGCAGGTGCATATTTTCGGCCATCAGCGGGAGGTGCGTACCTGGGATGAGGTGTGGTATGCGCGGTTCTGCCGGGCGGCGGCAGAGGGGTCGTTGTTCAATTCGTTGGCGAGTGAGCCGGCGTTGGGCAGCCCGTCGCGGGGTGGTTTGCCGGCGGCAACGGCCGTGCCCACCGCAGATGGCGCCGGCTGGCTGGTAAATGGCCGTAAAACCTGGTCAACTGGCGGCAAACATCTTACCCACATGCTGGTGCGGGTGAATGTGGCCGGGGAAGCCGGTGTTGTCTTGATTACCCCGGATGTGCCAGGCATCACCTGGGAAGAGACGTGGCGCGATTCGCTTAGCCTGCGCGCCAGCGACAGCCATGATGTCATTTTTTCAGATGTGATGATTCCGCGTGATTATCTGGTGGAACGGGGCGACCCGCAGGTGGTGGTTAACGTCTGGTTTCCCCTGATCATGTCGGCCATTTATCTGGGCACGGCCGTCGCCGCCCGCAATGCCGTCATTCAGTTTGCCCTGGAGCGCGTGCCCACCGCTCTGGGAAAACCGATAACCACTCTACCCAAAATTCAGCGGCAGATTGGGGAGATAGACGTGGCCTTACAGGCGGCGCGCAGCCTGCTGATGGAGGTAGCCGGGAACTGGCACGGCCGTGACGAAGACCGCCAGGCGATGAGCGCCCGCATCGCCGCCGCCAAGACCATGGTCACAGAGACGGCTAATGATGTGACGGATAAGGCGCTGCGGATTGCCGGCGGCCAGGCCATCACCCGCGCCCTGCCGCTGGAACGGTATTTCCGGGATGCCCGCGCCGGTTCCATGCAGCCCCCTGCCGGGGACACAGCGCTGGAAATGGTTGGCCGGGCGGCCATCGCTGAATTTGAAAGATGAGACCACTTTGGGCATGTTTCAAGCGATCATGGCAAATTTGACCGCCGACCACTGACTGCCGACCGCGATTTTGCCAGTGATGGGTGGTCGGCCGTCGGCCGTCTGCGGTCAGAAATTTGTGAGGCGACGTTTCCAGAGCGGGTGAACTATGCCCAACTTCAGTTATCAGGAAGCGCCGCATTGCACGTATGAATCGTGTAAGAATTACCAATGACCTGCTGACATCACCTGGCACTTTTGCTAAACTATTTTGCATGATGACCGATGACCAGATTGAACAACAGAGAGCTATGATTTTGTTTGATAGGGCGTTCCGTCAGCAGATGCAGGGGGAACTGCAACATGCTGCGCATCTTTACCAGCAGTCAATTGATGCGCACCCCACGGCCGAAGCCTACACCTTCCTGGGCTGGACCTACAACATGATGGGGCGGTTGGAAGAGGCAATTGATATGTGCTACCAGGCCATTACCGTTGACCCCTCTTTTGGAAACCCCTACAACGATATTGGCGTGTATCTGATTGAGCAGGAACGTTGGGAAGAGGCGATTGCCTGGTTTGAAAAGGCGATTGCTGCGCCGCGTTATGAAGTGCGCCAGTTCCCCTATATGAATTTAGGCCGGGTGTATGAACATCAGGCGCGCTACCGCACGGCGCTGCAATGTTATGACAACGCCTTGAAACTAGACCCGCTCTATTTGCCCGCTACCTGGGCCAAAACGGCCCTTTTGGGCAAGATGAATTAACCACACCGAGAATTCCCCCATTACGTAAAATCATACGGCCGTACCACCAGGTACGGCCGTTTTTATTTCCGTCGGAATGCCTGACCTGTCGTTTGCAGATGCAGATGATGCCAAACTCGTATTATCTCAATAAATGGAGGTGAGCGGAGTGCGCATCTGAGGATGCGCATCTGAGGATGCGCACTCCGCCACTCCTGTTACCTGACGGCGCAGCAGGTGCTTTTTATCCATGCCCGCCTTATTACTACAACTGGCGGTGAACATGGCGTGCGCGATATTGGCCTGTTGGAATCGGTTGTTGCCCGGCCCCAGGCCACGTTTGATGGCGCCGACCTGTATCCAAATTTGCTGCATAAGGCCGCGGCGCTTATGGAGTCCCTGGCGCAAAACCATCCGTTTGTAGATGGCAACAAGCGTACCGCGATTGTCGCGGCAGCGATGTTCTTGCAGCGCAACGGCCGTTGGTTGCAAACAAGCAATGCCGAATTGGAGCGGTTTACACTATGGGTGGTGACGGCACGGCCGTTACTGGCTGAAATAGCCGATTGGTTCCGCATTTATACAGTGCCAGCGGATTAAGGCGGTTCAAAGAGGAGGGTTACGGCCGTGACCCCATCTCCCCCTTAAACTCCCCTTAAGCTCGCCCCCAGGTTGCCTTAAAGCCCCGGCCGTTTTCTCCTGATAAGCTAACCCCATCTTACGGAAATAAGAAGTAGGCAGTGAGCAGTTGGCAGTAAGCAGTCGTTTGCACTGCTCACTGCTTACCGCTCACTGCTCACTGACTCATAAGGAGAGAACTCATGGACTTAACCACCGTTCGTCAACTGAACCAGCACGTGGAGCGCGAGGCGCTCTTTGTGCGCGATTTACGCACCGAAATCAACAAAATGATGGTCGGCCAGCAAAAGCTGGTAGACCGGATGCTCATTGCTTTGCTGGCCGACGGCCACATTCTGCTGGAAGGTGTGCCCGGCCTGGCCAAGACCCTGCTGGTGAAAACCACTGCCGACGCCATTCAAGGCGAATATGCCCGCATCCAGTTCACGCCTGACTTGCTGCCCGCCGACCTGGTGGGTACGCAGGTATACAACCCACGCACGGCCGAATTCAGCGTGCATCAAGGCCCCATCTTCGCCAACCTGGTGCTCGCTGACGAAATCAATCGCGCCCCCGCCAAAGTGCAAAGCGCCCTGCTGGAAGCGATGCAGGAACGGCAGGTGACGATTGGTGACACCACCTACAAAATGGAACCACTCTTTCTGGTGCTGGCCACGCAAAACCCCATCGAACAAGAAGGCACCTACCCATTGCCGGAAGCGCAGGTTGACCGCTTTATGCTCAAAGTGCTGGTGGATTATCCCACCCGTGCCGAGGAGCGGCTGATTATTGACCGCATGACGGGCGCGACACTGCCGACGATTAACCCGGTAGTGACGCCCGCCCAAATTTTGCAGGCGCGGGAAACGGTGAAACAAATTTATGTGGATGACAAAATCAAGGAATATGTGCTTGATCTGGTGATCACCACCCGCCAGCCGGGGAACAATGGCTTGCGTGACCTCAACAATTTGATCAACATCGGCGCTTCGCCACGGGCCAGCATCAACCTGATCATGGCCGCCCGCGCCCATGCGTTCTTGAACGGCCGTGGCTTCGTCACCCCCGAAGACATCAAAGAAATGGCTCCCGACGTGCTGCGTCACCGGGTCATCACCACCTACGAAGCCGAAGCCGAAAACATCAACAGCGACCAGATTGTGCGGCGGATTCTCGATTATACAAACGTACCGTAAAGAGAATTAGGAATTAGGAATTAGGAATTATGAAGGGGAGGCCCATTTCATAATTCATAATTCCTAATTCACAATTACAACATTATGTTAACTAACGAACTCATGGCAACCATCCGGCGCATTGAACTGCGCACGCGGCGGCTGGTGAATGACAGCTTTGCCGGGGAGTACCACTCCGTCTTTAAGGGGCGGGGCATGGAGTTTGACGAAGTACGGCCGTACCAGCCCGGTGATGAAATACGCACCATTGATTGGAACGTGACCGCCCGTACCGGCCATCCTTATGTCAAGCGATATGTGGAAGAGCGGGAACTGACCGTCATGCTCGTCGTGGATGCTTCCGCTTCCGAGAATTTTGGGTCGGTGAAACGGTTTAAGCGCGAACTGGCGGCGGAGCTAACGGCCGTGCTCGCCTTTGCCGCCACCACCAATAATGACAAAGTGGGCCTGCTCATTTTCACCGACCAGATCGAGCTATACATCCCACCGCGCAAAGGGCGCAAACACATCCTGCGCCTCATCCGCGAACTGCTGGCCTTTGCACCCAAACACAGCGGCACGAACATTAAACTGGCCCTGGACAGCGTCAACCGGCTGCTTAAACGGAAGGCCATTGTCTTCCTGGTATCGGACTTCATCGCCGCACCGGACAGCTACCGCAAAGAACTGGCGATTACCAACCAGCGGCACGACCTGATCGCCGTAGACCTGAGCGACCCCATGGAAGAAGGGATCGCCAACGTGGGCGTCATGGCCGTGGAAGACCCGGAATCGGGCGAGATTGTCTGGGTGGACACCGGCAGCCGCGCCTGGCAGCAGGCGTTCCGGCAGCGCATGGGCCAACTGGCAGCGGGCAAAGATCAGGTATTCCTGAACGCCAGTGTAGATCGCATCCGCGTGGCTACCAACGAAGATTACACCACGCCGCTGACGCAATTCTTCGCGCAGCGGGCGATGCGGATACGGCACTGAGCCGGTAATCGGTAATCAGTTATCGGTGATCAGTCAACCGATTACCGATTACCGATTACCTCCTCATAAGCCCCGCTTAAGGTTGCCACTAGGCGGCGTTAAAGGCAACGGCCGTACTCTTCGTGTATGCTGTCTTCATCACCGATAACCGATTACGGATAACGGATTACCGATTACATACAACGGAGGTACAGCAACATGAAGAAATTAACAACAGGTCTATTGATAGCTTTAGCGGCTCTGGTTTTGTTGAGCGTGACGGCTTTTGCCGCGCCGCCCAAACCGGCCGCCGGGCCATTTGAAGGTGTTTTTACGGGCACAGTGACAGGCGACTTGGGCAGCAAGACTACCCTGACGCTAGATTTAACCGACCGGGCTAACATCGTGTCGGGTGAGGCCACTCTGGGTACGGGATTAAAAGTCAATGCGGGTAAGGTGTGCGGCACGGCCGTTGTGCCCGCCGGTGCTATTTGGGCCGAAGGTGAAAAGTCACCCCGACGCCCACGTGAATTGTCAGCGGCATCCACCCTTGAGGTGAGCGGTATGGAAGTGACCATTGAAGTCAGTGGGCAGCTTTCAGCGGACGGGAAGACGCTGGACGTGACCGCCAAAATTGATACGCCCTGGATTTGTGGTCGGGATCCGGTCATCACGGGCACGCTGACGAAAATATAAAGATTAGAGATTAGAGATTGAAAATCTCTAATCTCTAATCTCTCCCAAAGTGAACCGCGAGCAGTGAGCAGTAAACAGTTTTACTGACCACTGTTGACTGTTCACCGGGTAGATGACGGGTTGGGACGCCCGCATTTGCCCTGCGCTTCATGTTTATCTCCTTACTTGTGCAACGGCGCGCCTGTTTCGGCAGGCGCGCCGTTGCCGTTTCCATTACAATTGCTTGCTGTGAACCTTGTCCCCCACTTCATCCTGGAAAAATTTGCTGCCGGTGAACGGCACGGCCGTCTACCCGCCATTGTCCTCTATGTAGACGTATCCGGCTTTACCCCACTCACGGCCGCCCTCTTGCAGCATCAGCACGACGGCGCTGAAGTCCTCAGCGAAACGTTGGCCCAGATTTTCCAGCCATTAGTGGAAGCGGTGTATGCCTGGGGCGGTTTCATCTCCCATTTCAGCGGCGATGCACTCACGGCCGTATTCCCCACCACTGATGATCCGCACACGGCCGTCCATGCTGCCTGGCAAACGGCCGTTGCCGTCCAACAGCATCTCTCCCCCGATGGGAAGCCGCGCCCCTTTGCCACCCGCTACGGCGCCTTTGCCATCGGCGTCAAATCCGGCCTGGCGGCCGGCGACCTGGCCTGGGGCATCCCCGAACGGGAGGACAAACACACCTACTACTTTCGCGGCCCGGCCATTGACCGGGCCGTGCAAATGGCGACCGCATTGGGTCAGGTTCGGGCGCACCCTTCTGTGAGGGGAGACATGCCCCCACCACAACCCTTGCCCGCTTTGCCTATCCTGCCGCCCATCAGCCCCGATCAACTGCGCCCCTTCATCGCCAACGCCATTCTGGACATGCCCTTGCAGGCCGATTTCCGTACCATTTGCCCCGTTTTCCTCTCCTTTCAAGCGCCCGCAGACACGGCCGTAAACGATTTTGCCGGGCAGGTGATGGAACTAACGGCCGAATACGGCGGCGTCTTCAGCCGTATGGAATTTGGCGACAAGGGCGGCTTGATCGTCCTCTGGTTTGGCGCACCGCTCAGCCATGAAAACAATACCGAACGCGCCGCCCGCTGCCTGCTGGCGCTGCCCGGTCGCACCGGCCATCTGCCCGTGCAATGGCGGGCCGGGCTGACCGAGGGGCTGGTCTGGGCCGGGATTCGCGGCGCGCCGGTGCGCCGCGAATACACCACCTTTGGCACAGTGGTGAATACCGCCGCCCACATAGCCGTCAACGCCAACTGGGGTGAAATCTGGCTGGATGACACGGCCGTGCCCGCCCTGCAACCGCTCTTCACCCTCCAGCCATTAGGCGCCCAACCGCTCAAACACCGCGCTGTCCCCCTTTACCGGCTGCTGGCCGAGAGCCAGCTGGCGCAAAGCCAGCCCACTCCCGTGTATCGGGGGAAGATGGTGGGGCGTCAAGAAGAGTTGGCCCACATAATGACTGCCCTTCAGCCGGTATTTGACGGCCGTTTCGCCGGCCTGATTGGCGTGCATGGCGAGGCTGGCATGGGCAAAAGCCGCCTGCTGGCTGCCCTGCGCCAGCAGCTTGCCGCCCAGATTCACTGGCTGGAATGTCCCACCGACGATATTTTGCGCCAGTCGCTCAACCCCTTTCGGGCCATGCTGCGCGCCGCGTTCCAGCAGTCGCCAGAGCGGACGGCCGTTGCAAATCAGGCGCTATTTTTCCGCAAACTGGCCGAAATGCAGCAGCAGTTGGCCGCAAACGACAATCACCGCGCCCAGATGGTGGCGGCCGAACTGCAACGCACCCATTCCCTGCTGGCGGCGCTGGTAGACCTGCACCTGCCCGATTCGTTGGCAGCGCAGTTGGAACCCCGGCTGCGCTTTGAAAACAGCCTGATCGCCCTGCAAGCCTTTATCCAGGCGCAGGCGTTGGCCGGGCCGGTGGTGCTGCACCTGGCCGACGTCCACTGGCTGGATGATGATTCCCGCCACTTTCTGGGCCGCCTGTGTCGCCAACTGACCGGATACGCCATCGCCGTCATTTTGTCTGGCCGCTACCAGGATGATGGCACGCTGGCCGACTGGTGGGCGGATATACCGGCCGCCCAGCGCCACATTCACCTCAGCGCCCTCACCGCGCCCGATGTAGACCGGCTGTGCCAGCAGTTATTGGCGCAGCCGGTGGCGGCCGATCTGGTTGCCTGGTTGCTCGCCAAAGGCAATGGCAACCCATTTTTTACCGAACAGTTGGCGTTGGAACTGGCAGAGCGTCAATTGTTGGTAGATGAGGGGGCGGGTGGGCTGCGGCTGGCCCAGGTGGAGGCCACGGCCATGCCTGCCAGCTTAAACGCCCTGCTCATCACCCGGCTGGACCGGCTGCCCGCGCCCGTAAAACAGGTGGTGCAAACCGCCGCTGTGCTGGGGCAAAGTGTGGATGTGCCCGTGCTGGCGGGCATGGTGCCCGAACCGGCCCGGCTGACCGCTCTGTTGCAGCAGGCTGCCGACCGGCAAATGGGCGCCTGCCTGGACAACCAGCGTTTTCTCTTCAAACATGCGCTGCTGCGGGAAGCGGCTTACGAGATGCAGCCGCGCGCCCATTTGCGCCGGCTGCACCACCAGGCGGCTACGGCCGTGCGCCAACTCTACACCGCCGACCTGGCCGCGCATTGGGGGGAGATGGCGCACCACCTGGAAACGGCGTACCGCCTGGGGCTGACTGACGTGCAGGCCGAAGCCCGCGCCTGTTTGCAGGAAGCGGGCCACGTGGCTGCCCGGCAGTATCAATTAACGGCGGCGCTGGATTTTTACGGCCGTGCCCTCACCCTCACCCCGCCGGAGGATAAGCTCTTGCGCAGCGACCTGCTGCTCTGGCAGGAAGAAGTGGTGGAGTGGCAAGGCGACCGCGCCGCCCAGGAAAAGCTGCTGGCGGAATTGGCGGCGCAGGCAGCGATGTTGGATGCGCCCCGGCAAACGGCCGTCGCCCTGCGCCAGGCCCGTTTTGCCACCCTGCACCCCGACTACAACCACGCCCTGGACTACGCCCAACAAGCCCTCGACCTGGCACTAACGACGCATGATCCCTTGTGGCTGGCCCAGGCGCAGCGGCGGCTGGGGGCCATTCACTACCGGCGGCTGGAATTTGACCAGGCGGTCAGCGCCTTGCAAGCCGCTTTGCAGTTGGCGCAGGCGCAGCAGGCCACACCCTTGACCATCGAATGTATGAATGAGCTGGGCATGGCGCTGGACGAGCAAGGCCATTTTGCTGCCGCCCAGGTTTATTACGACCAGGCCCTTGCGCTGCAAAAAGAGATCAACGATTTGTATGGCGAAAGTATTACCCTGAACAACCTGGGCTGGCAGCAGGTGATATTGGGCGATACGGTGGCGGCGCAGCGGTATTACGAGCAATCCCTACGCCTGGCGCGCCAGATTGGGCACCGCATGAGCGAGAGCAACGGGGCCACCAATGTGGGCGTGATGGCTTTTTTGCATGGCGATTTTGCCCAGGCGCAGCATTATTATCAGCGGGCGCTGCACCTGTGCCAGGAGACGGGCAACCGGCGCGGCGAGGCCAATATGTATGCCAATCTGGCGCTGCTGGCCGTGTACCAGGGCGACTATGAGCAGGCGTTGGCCTATGGGCAAACGGCCGTGACCATGGGCCAACTCTGGGGCGGCAGCGGCCTCATCGCCGAAGGGTATCTGGCCATAGGGCACGCCAATCGTCATTTAGGGCAACTTGACCAGGCGCAGGTGGTGTATGAACAGGGGCGGCAGATTTGGGCGGCTTCGGCACGGCCGTTTCGGGCGGTGGAACCATTGGCCGGTCTGGCGGAGGTCGCCCTGGCGCAGGCGGCGCTGCCCCAGGCGGTGGCCTATGTGTCCCAAATTCTGCCGCACAGGGCCACCGAAGAGTACACCGGGATGTATGAACGTTTTTGGGTAGACCTGGTTTGTTACGAGACGCTGCGCCGCGCCGGGGATGAGCGGGCAGAGGGGGTGCTGGCGACGGCCGTACACGCCCTGCAAGACAAAGCCCAAAAAATCGCCGACCCTGCTACCCGCACGCTATTCCAGCAAAACTTTCCCGCGCACCGGCGGTTGTTGCTGTTGGGTGGGGGATTAGGGATTTGGGATTAGAGATTGGAGATTAGAGATTAGAGATTGGAGATTGGAGATTGATGCGTCTCTAGTCTCCAACCTCCAATCCCCTCAGAATTCGGGTATCATTCCCCTATGTTAGAACAAATCATCACCATCACCGGCGTGGCCCGGCGGGAATGGCAGCCGTTTAGCGTCACTTCACCCGGCGGCATTCCCTTTGCCGGCTATCTGTGCCGCCAGGAAAGCGAGAAGTTGGGGATGCTGGCGGTGACGGAGTTGGCGGGTGAGGAGCGGCTGGAGTTTATCCCCGCCATGCCCAAAATCCACTACCCGTATCACAAGGAGAAAGATGGCTCGGTGCGCGTCGCCATTCCGGTGGCCCAAAATGTGAGCGACGCCCGCTTTAACATGAAGCTGGACGGCACGGCCGTGATCTTCTACCCGCTTACCGATAAACAGGGCAACCTGTTGGAAGTGCTGCCGCGCACCCGCTTGCAGCCGGTGTTGCAGGCCAGCCGGTGGGGGGACTGGCACGCGCTGTTGCAGGAAGTTTTGCCCGACCGGAAGCCGATGGAGGAAGCAATTCGGGTACAAAAGGTGGTGCTGGTGTTTGAATTGTGGGGTTACCGCAACCCGCACCTGGTGAAGTATGACACGCCGCTGCAATTGACGCTGCACACGGCCGTGTCCCATCGTAAACCGGTCAGTTACCGCAAACTGGCGGACATCGCCAACCGCTACGGCTTTGACCTGGTCCCTACGCTGGAAGTGGCCCGCCCTGACCCTGACGGGCTGGCGCAGGCGTACCGCCGCCTGCAAGCGCAGATGGAAGCGCACAACCAGGCTGCCGGTGCCGACGTGTTTGTGGAGGAGGGGGCCATCCTCATGCTCTCTACGCGGGACACGGCCGAATATTGGAAATGCAAGCCACCCACGATTGAGGAGATTCACTGGACGGCTGATGCCAATGTGGGCAAGACGGACATTGAACACGCGCTGCATAAGATGTTGGAGAATGGGTACGACTTTGGCGACGGCCGTGTCGCCGACCTGCACGCCGAGTTAGAAGCCGACTTTGAACCCGCCCGCGTGGAAATGGCCGCCGAACTCATCGAGCGCGTCTACCGCGAATTTGTGCTGGAACTGCAACAACGAGAGTGGCTGCGCCACCTGGTGGCCGAATCCGGCCTGGAGCCCCACGACACCTCCGCCCTCATGCGCTACCTCTCGCAGCACTACTCCAAAAACCAGATGCGTTGGGTGTTTACGGCCGTGAAAACCCTCTGTGGCGATTGAATAGCTTTTTAACGCCAGACGCGGAGAAAGTCTGCTGTTTAATTGTTGCCTGATCTCCCTAAAATTCGTAAAATACATCAAAATAGATTGATATATTTTGGCGATATTTGCCACCCTATCACTTTGTCAGCTTAAACCGGTTATGACTATCATCTTTACAGAACCACCTCATGTCTTAAAACTGTTGGCCCACACGGTGCGCTGGCAAATTGTGACGGCGCTGGCGCAGAGCGATTACCGGGTGCAGGAGTTGGAGGCGCGGCTGGCGCGGCCGCAAAACCTGGTTTCCTACCACCTGCGGCTGCTGCGGGAGGACGGGCTGGTGGGCGAACGGCGCAGCAGCGCCGACGGCCGTGATGCTTATTACACCCTCCATCTGGACAGCTTGCGCACCGCTTACCAGGCAGGCGGTACAGCCTTACACCCGGCGTTGGCCTGCGTCACACGCCCAGAGACAGCACCTGAACGGCCGTACCGCATCCTCTTTCTCTGCACTCACAACAGCGCCCGTTCCCAACTGGCGGAGGGAATCATGCGGGTAATGGGTGGCGAGCGAGTGGAAGTGTTTAGTGCAGGAAATCAGGTCACGGCCGTGCATCCGTTCGCCATTCGTGCCGCCGCCGAACGGGGCATAGACATCAGCCAACAGCATGCCAAAGCGATGGACGACTTTGTCGGCCAGCCGTTTGATGCGATCATCACCGTTTGTGACCGGGTGCGGGAGGTTTGCCCCGTTTTCCCCGGTGATCCGCCGCAGATTCATTGGAGCTTGCCCGACCCAACGGCCGTGACCGGCACAGAAGCAGAACAATACCAGGCGTTCCTGAACACGGCTCAGGAACTCGCCACCCGCATTGATTACTGGCTCAAGCGATTGTAGGGCGATTTGCCAAATCGCCCTACGGGAGTGGAACATGAACGAAATCACGATTTTTGGAGATATTCATGGCAATTTATCGGCGTTAACGGCCGTACTCAACGACATCGAATCGCGTGGTCTGAGCAACCTCTACTGCCTGGGCGACCTGGTAGGGTATGGCACGTTCCCCAACGAGGTGGTCGCCGCTATCCGCGAGCGGGGCATCCCTACCATCATGGGCAATTACGATTATGGGGTGGGGCATGACAGTGATGACTGTGGCTGTGCCTACACCAATCCGGTCTCCGAAGCATTAGGCAAACGCTCCATCGCCTGGACAAATGCCCACACAACGGCCGAAAACAAAGCCTTTTTATGCACCCTGGCAGACAAAATCCCGTTGCAATTGGGTGATTTACGGGTAGTGTTGGTGCATGGCAGCCCACGCAAGGTGAACGAGTATTTGTTTGCAGATCGGCCGGAAAGCAGCCTGGTGCGATTACTGGATATGGTCAATGCGGACATACTCGTCTGTGGGCATACCCATTTGCCCTATCACCGAATTCTGGCAGACGGCCGTCACGTCATCAATGCCGGCAGCGTGGGCAAACCGAAAGATGGGGATCCGCGGGCGGGGTATGTGGTGCTGAAGGGGGACGGCCGTGACCTGACCGTCCAATTCATCCGCGTCCCCTACGACGTGGAAGCGGCGGCCCAGGCCATTGAAGCCAGCGACATGCCCCACGAGTACGCGGAGATGTTGCGCCTGGGGAGGGGGTGAACGTTTTTAACGGCCGTTGTCACTGTGAAATTTCCACCATGTTTGCCAGACCATTGAGTGTTACTACAAGTTGGTTAAGGGCATCGCGTCCTAGAATTGCTTCACGACCTTCTCGATCAGCCAAAATACGAATGCCGTGTACCTGAAAAGGCCCAATTTCGATCACAGCCAGATACACGTCATAAACCTTCCCTCGCTCATTTCCCCACCTCATTCTGGCCCGGCCAACTTGTTCGGCGCCAGCATTTTCCAGGAAAAGACGCGGTAAAATCGTGGCATCAGCGCCAGAATCCACCATAGCCGTTATGGTTGCACCGATATTGCCGCCAATGGGGATAATCTTTAATTCAACAACGGGAATTGCTGGTCCATTCCGATAACTTTCATCGTACTCAGATGTGTAAATCATGGGATATTTTCGACAAATCGAGGAGAACGCATCAGATATTCTTCAACCGGCTCTTCACGTACCGGGGCAATCCAAACAAATTCTTTTGGATATTTTTGTTTGACCCGCTGGAACAAAGTCACCTGATCTTTATCATGATCAATGAGCTGACCGTTATAGATAGCAACATACTGCTCAGGATACTGTTGCCATAAATGAGGATGTAGTCGTAGGAAGGCAGCTTCTTCACGGTCTACGGCCGTTTCCTGCGCTTGTTCTGTTATTTCTACTTCCAACACAATCGCTTCCGCCAAAATTTCGGCCACATCTCGCTCGCGGATGCGGGCCACACGCTGCGCCTGGCGATAAAGTTCATCGGGAATAGTTAACGTGATTTGTGTACTCATAATTCACCCTGGTTTGACATTATACACCACTCTGGGCATTTTTCTGGAGACCTGGAATTTGCGGGGAATAACGGTAGAATCAACCGCTGGCGCTGGGCGCTGACCGGATTGGACATGGAAAGTTCGATGAATCGTTTTTTATTGATTGCTGTAGGCGCGGCGCTGGGGGCCAACGGCCGTTACCTGGTCAACATCTGGGCCGCGAACCGGCTGGGTGTGGCCTTCCCCTATGGCACACTCATCGTCAACGTGGTGGGGAGTTTTGTGTTGGGCTTTCTGCTCAGTCTCAGCACCGGGCGGCTACAACTATCGCCAGAAGCGCGTTTGCTGCTGGCTGTCGGTTTCCTGGGTTCATTCACCACCTTTTCTTCACTCACCGTAGAAACCTTAAACCTGTGGCGGGATGCCGGAAACTGGTGGGCGCTTCTAAACATCGTCGGCAGCAACGTGGCCGGTTTAACCAGCGCCTTGTTGGGCGTCTGGCTGGCGCGCTGGTTACAGGGTGGAGGGTAAACCTATGCAACTACAAGGTAAGGCGCTGCGCGTCATCATTTATATTGGCGAAAGTGACCATTATCAGGGCAAGGCGCTGCACATGGCGCTGCTGCACTTCTTGAAGCAGGAAGGGGCGTCTGGGGCGACGGTGGTGCGCGGGTTGGCCGGTTTTGGCGCGCACAGCCGCATTCACACGGCCAGCATTGTAGACCTCTCCACCGACCTGCCCATCCGCCTGGAATGGGTAGACGAACCGGCGTTGGTGGAACGGCTGCTGCCCCAGATTCGCCAGATGGTAGACGATGGCCTGATCACGGTGGACGAGGTGAATGTGGTGCAATATGCGCCGGGCCGCCGCCCCGACCCGTTAGTCCAGCCGGTGCAAGACGTGATGCGCCGCGAAGTGGTTACCGTTACGCCCGATACGCCGGCCGTGGAAGTGGTGACCTTGCTGCTGCAAAAGGGGTACCGCAGTTTGCCGGTGGTGGACGGCGACGGCCGTATCCAGGGTATCATCACCGATGGCGACCTGCTGCGCCGCGCCGGCCTGCAAGCCCGCCTGGATTTGCAGCCGGAACTGGCTGACGCTGACTGGCAGCAGCAGGTGGCCGATTTACGCGCTCAGGGCGGCACGGCCGTAGACCTGATGACCAGTCCCGTCCACACTGTTACCGCCGCCGACCCCTTGCAGCAGGCGGTGGCCCTCATGACGGCCCACCATTTGAAGCGGCTGCCGGTGGTGGATGGGCACGGCCGTCTGGCCGGTTGGATCAGCCGCGTAGACATCTTACGCGCCATTGAATATCACCAGCCCGCCGCTGAAGTGGAACAAGAGTCACGGTCGTTTGGTTCCACCATTGCCGAATTGATGTACCGGGATGTGCCCACCGTCACCCCACAGGCCACGCTGGAAGAGATTTTGCTGGCGTTGGAACAAAACAATCGCCGCCGGGCGGTAGTAGTGGACGGTGAGCGGCGGGTAGTGGGCATCATCACCGACGGCGATTTGCTGCGCCGCGCCCCGGAAGCGGCCCGGCCCGGCCTGCGACAGCGGTTGCGCGGCCTGTTGGGGGGAACATCCACGCCGCCTGCCTCCTTCATCTTGCCGGAGGCCACGGCCACGGCTGCCGCCCTGATGTCTGCGCCGGCCATTACCATTCCGGTCACGGCCGTGCCCGCCGCCGCGCTGCGGTTGATGGTGCAAAAGGGCATTAAACGATTGCCGGTGGTGGATGGGGACGGCCGTCTGGTGGGGCTGCTCGGTCGGGGCAGCCTGCTGCGTGGTTTGTTGGCCCCGGCTGATGCCGGCGCGCCAGGCGCAGACGCGACCTGACAGTTGTCACGCACAGGTGGTGACACGTTTTGATAACTAGACCGGTAGCCGCCGTTCTGGGGAGCTGCGGCTAACTTCGATTCTACCCCCTCACTATCCGTGTTATAATGGCGCCATGTCCATAAACCAGTAACCCAGACACGGAGAAAGCGATGACCTCACCAGGCGACAACGACCCCTTGAAACCCTACCTAGAGTTGCTGAAAACCATAGCCGAACTGTTTAGCCGGCAACCCGTCATTCTGGCCTTCGGCGGCCTTATCATGCTTCTCTTTATCATCCTCCTGGCCACCGGGCGTGACATACCCCCCGCCTTGATAGGGTTTGCCCTGGCGGTCATCCTCTTTTTTGTAGTCATGAACGTCATTGATCGCTGGTTCGATCACCAGGAGAAGAAATTGGCACAGGTGCCCGGCCCAACCCCATCAACTCCACCATCTGCACCAACACCGCCTCCACTCGACCCGGACGAACCAACCCCGGCCAATTGGGAGGGCGGTTACCTGCGCCACCTGTATGATCTTCACAATCAGCTTCCCCTGGCGCTCATTGACATCCGTGAAGCGGATGAGCGTTCTACCCCGCTTCTTTTGGCGGACATTTTCACGCCTTTAGACGTGCCGGCGCAGCAGCAGCGTACCGAATCGCTCAGTGACGAAGCGCTGGCAGCGGCGCAGGCCGATGGCCGCCTGCCCCGTGACCCGGTACTGAAGGCGCTCAGCCAATCGGCCAACAAAAAGCTGGTCTTGTTGGGCGACCCCGGTTCTGGCAAATCTACTCTGGTCAACTACCTCACCATCTGCCTGGCTGGCGACTACCTGGGGGATAAGCCTGTCACCCAGGCGCAGTTGCAGCAGCATGGCTGGGGGTTAGGCCATCTGCGCCTTCTGCCGGTCTACGTTGTTTTGCGTGAATACGCCGCCCACGGCCTGCCGCAAGGCCAGAGCATTTGGGAGTTTGTTGCCGATTATCTACAAAGCCCGGCGGTGCGCCAATCCGGTTGTGTGCGGTTCCTCAAGAAACGTCTGGAAGAGGAAGGTGGCCTGGTCATGCTCGATGGCCTGGACGAAGTCGAACAGAGCGACAAGGTACGCGCCCCCCTGAAAACCGAAATTTTAAACTTTGTACACGCCTTCCCCAAAGTGCGCGTCGTTGTTACCAGCCGCCCGTATGCCTACGGCGCCGGTTGGGAACTGCCCGATTTTCAGGTGACGCGCCTGCTGCCTTTTGATGATGACCAGATTGAGACCTTCATCAACCAATGGTATACCGCCAAAGGGGTAAAAGACCTCACCCTGGGGCCAGAAAAGGCAGCCCAGTTTGCCGAGAGCTTGCAGCGCCAGGTTAAACAAAACAGTTATCTCCATGAATTGGCCGAGCAGCCCCTGCTGCTGACGATGATGGTTTTTGTGCATCGTGGGCAAGAAGGGGGAACGCTGCCCAAAAAACGGGCCAAATTATATGATGAGAGCGTCAAACTTTTGCTGGATCGCTGGCAGCGCAGCAAACCGGTTACCGGCCAGGAAACAAAATCCTTGACTGAACTGCTGGGCATAGACATAGATGAACTGCTAAACCGTCTGGCCGAAGTGGCTTACATCGCCCACCGTGACCAACCCAAAGACAAACGAACGGCCGATATTCCCGGCAAAACGCTGGCCGGTATTTTGTATGGCCATCGCCATAGGCCCATTCAGATCACATATGACAGGCTGGTGGAGTTACTACGAGACCGCGCCGGGCTGTTGGCCGACCACGGCCGTAACCCCGATGGCGATGATATATACCGTTTCCCCCACCGCACTTTCCAGGAATATCTGGCCGGTTTGCACCTGTTGAACGATAACAATTACCCACAGCTTCTCATCCAGGAAACGGCTAAAGAGCCGCAGCGTTGGCGGGAAACGGTGCTGCTGGCTGCCGGCAGCGCCCAACGACCGATCCTGATCTGGACGATGGCCCAGGAGCTTTGTCCGGCGGCGCCGCCGCCCAATCCCACCGATGGCCCCACCGACCCGGTATGGCAGGCTTTCCTGGCCGCCCAGGTATTGGCAGACACCGACCAGATGACCGCCGCCAACAGTGGCAGCATTGCCGGGCAAACCCGTCCCCATGTACAGCAGTGGCAGCGGGCCATTGTGACCCACGGCCTGCTGCCGCCGCGCGACCGGGCGCTGGCCGGGCAGGCGTTGGCCGCCCTGGGCGACGACCGCCCCGGTGTGCTGGCGTGCGACGAGATGCCGCTGTGTACCGTGCCCGGCGGCCCGTTTTGGCTGGTCAATTGGAACCAACCAGGGCGCGGCGACTGGTATACCGGGCTGGACAAACCGTACTGGATCGGCCAATACCTGGTCACGGCCGCCCAATTCCGCGAATTTGTGCAAGAAAGCAGTTTTAAGCCACGTTATGGTGAAAGGCCCCTGCGGCTGCCGGACAACTGGCCGGTAGTTTGGATCAACTGGTATGACGCCCTGGCTTTTGCCGCCTGGCTGGACAAACGTTGGCGGGCGCAAGGCTGGCTGCCTGAGGGCTATCGCGTGACGCTGCCCAGCGAAGTGGAGTGGGAAAAAGCGGCCCGCGGCGGCCAGGAAATCCCACAGACGCCGCAGGTACTGACCGCCGACCGGTTGTTGAGCCTGCCGAAACAAACGCTGCCGCTGCAGGCCAATGCCCGCGCCGGGCGCGATTTAAGCCGCCGCGCCTACCCCTGGGGCGACGAACCGGAGCAAGAAGAAGCGGCCAGGGAGGGCCGCCTCTACCGCGCCAACAACAAAGAGGCCGGCATTGGCGAACCGTGCGCGGTGGGCAGCTTCCCCGCCGGCGCCGGCCCCTATGGCGGCCTGGACCTCAGCGGCCAGGTGTGGGAGTGGACGCGGACGCTTGACGGCCAGAAATTCCCCTACCGCGCCACGCCGGAGTATGAGACAATAGACGCCGGAAATCAGAAACCAATGGTGTTACGTGGTGGGTCATTTTACCAAAATCAGAACCTTTGTTCTGCCCGCGTCAGGGGCGATCGCCGCGGCGCCTTCGACGACCGCGACGGGGTGCGGGTGGTGGTGTCCCCCATTTCTCACCGCTGATCTCTGATCCCTCTGCTCTCTGTCCCTCTGATCAGGCGGCGCAGCCGCCGCCTGGGGGGTGTGGGGGGTTTCCCCCCACCGTATTCAGACCCTCGTATTCAGACCCGCGTATTCAGACCCTAAGGGTTTCAAAAACCCTTAGGGTCTCCAACAGGTAAACATATGGCTCAATCGGAAATGCCCATCTTCACCAAAACCTTCGATCTGCTCACCTGGCTGCTGCCCATCACCAACCACTTCCCGCGCGCCCACCGCCACACCTTCACCCAACGCCTCATGGACGCCGCCTTCGATTTACGCGAACGGCTGGAAGAAGCCAACATGATGCGCGGCGCCGACCGCCAGGCCAAACTCCAGGAAGCGGATATTGCCCTGGCCCGGCTGCGCCTCTACCTGCGCCTGGCGGAACGCTGGCGCTGGCTTAATCCCGGCCAATACCAGCACGCGGCGGCGATGGTGGCCGAAGTAGGGCGCCTGTTGGGCGGCTGGCAAAAGGTTGGTACCCGGCAGTCGTGAGACATGAACCCCCGTTCATGCCCCACGACTGCTAACCAGCAGTGGGGCAAAACCCAGACACCTTTGTTCTGCCCGCAACAGGAACAATCCCCACAACAACTTCAACGACAACAACGGGGTGCGGGTGGTGGTGTCCACACTTCTCGTGGGTCAGTGTCCCCCCAAATGGGCGGTGTCCCTACCAGAATTGCGCGATGGGTACGCCTGCCGCGCCGCGGTGAGAAATGGCGGGGTTTTGTCCTGGCCGCGCCTGGAAACAGGCCGGGCGCATACCAACGGCCGCGCCGCCCCGGTTCGTCCCTGCGGCGCGGCCACTTTACTTCAGCAGTGCCAGGCACGGGGTGTCAGGTTTGCAAATGACCGGAACCATCTCCCCCGTGCCTGGCACTACCCCGCACAAATTCCCGCGTCAACACCGCCTTGCGCAGCCCCACCGTATTGCCAAAGCGGGCATGGTTCACCCAACCCCGCACTGACACATTCACCTGCGCCAGCTCAATTTCACCTGCCGCATAACGCCGCAGCAGCTGCCGGAATTTGCGCCGGTAGGCAATGCCCTTGCGCCGTTTCAGCCGCATCCGCTCCGGGAAAATGTGAAAGCCCAAAAAAGGAATGCCTTCGCTCACCGGGCGAGGGTGGGCGCCGGGATGCACCGTCAACCTTAATTCCGCCAGCCGATCCACGACTGCCTCATGCCAGGCCCACAACGTCGCCTTGTCCTCCGCAAACAGCAGCAGATCATCCACGTAACGTACATACCCTTTACAGCGCAGCCGCCGTTTAATGAACTGGTCTAGCGGGTTCAGGTAGACATTGGCCCAAAACTGGCTGGTAAGGTTTCCTATGGGCAGCCCCCGTGGGCGCAGCGCCGCCAGCAGGTCATCGCCGGGGAAGTAAACCATCTCGTACTGCTCCGTCAGCACATCTTTGCCACTGTCCAGGATGCGGTCTATCAGCCACAAGAGTTGGACATCGCTGACCTTTTGCGCCAGCAGCCGGCGCAAGATGGCGTGGTCTATGCTGGGAAAAAATTGGCGCGCGTCAAGCGGCAACACATAAGGGAAACGGCGGGCAAACTGTTGGGCACGGGCACGAGCGCGGTGAGTACCTTTGCCCAGGCGGTTGGCGTAGCTGTCGGCAATAAAGCTGCGCTCAAACAGCGGTTCCAACAAGTTGCAGAGGGCATGATGCACCACCCGATCCCGAAACGGGGCGGCGCTGATCAGGCGGCGTTTGGGGTCGTGGATGAAAAAGCTGTGATAAGAGCCGGGCGTATAACGTTGTGCTTGCAGTTCGGCCTGTAACTGCCACAGGTTGTCTTCCAGGTGGTACTCAAAAGCGGCCACGTTCGGGTGGCTGCGTTTGCCCCGGCTGGCTTTGCGGTAGGCCAGCAGCAGGTTATCCCAGGTGGTTAGCGCGCTGAACATCGAATGATTATCCATTATTGCCCTGTCAACCTGCCAGGTTCGGTCGTAGCGCATATTGATCCCCTTTGTCATGGGCATCACGCAGGTGGTG
>JAHBVI010000003.1 GCA_019637635.1 Anaerolineae bacterium | reverse complement strand
CCTGGGCGACCCCGGCGCCAACATAGACGACTTTTTCATTAACAGCCAGGATTTGTTCACCCATTGCCCCCATTTTACCAATGGCGGCTTTGAAGCGGGGTTCTATTGCTGGGAGATTATTTACCCCACCCCCAGTCCCAATCTCTGGCGACCGTCAACTGTTGAAACGCACAGCGGGCAGTTCAGCGCCGAGGCAAGGGCTGAGACACATACGCATACAAGCGATGCTTTCTTGATCAGTTCGCCCGTTCAGGTAAGTGATGACAAGGCTTATCGCTTTCGCCTCTGGGCGAAAGGAATTCCAGAGGATGTTAGTGGGTCTATGCAAGTTTTTGGTCGGTTAACATGGTATGTGGGGGATGATGTGTATCAATCAGATGGGTTCGCAAACATCAGTGTACAAACCCATTTGGCATGGACAGAATTTGATAGCGGTTTCATTTGTCCGCCCTCAGCCAGCGTTAACCGGGCCAGACTTGAGCTTGAGCTGGTGACGAATACTCTTTCTCAAGTAGAGAATCTGGAGGTTCTGGGGATTGGGTCTATCTTTATAGACGATATCTCTTGGGAATCGCAGCCCTGTAATCCCACTGCTCCACAAGATTAAGTGAGCGTCTAGGAACAACCTCCCACTTTGAGAAGTTCAACTTCTCTAAAGAAGTTGAACTTCTGGCTGGAACAAATTTTTAGGCGGTTACTAAGTTAAGCCCGTTTCGAGAGTTGAGCGGCCGAATGCCCATTGCGCCACGCTGAATTCAGGCAACAATTGAGCGAAGTGGTCGAATAGAGGGGATGCAAGTGGCAGGTTACTTGCCACCTGCCACCTGCCACTTGCCACCATCAGATAATCGGCAACTTCTCTTCAATCTCTTTTTCCTTCAGGGCCAACGGCCGTTTACCCGACAACATCCCGCGCAGTACCATCACGCTGCCGCCGCCAATGAGCAGCAGCGCGCCCAGCAGGCTGACGCCGCCAGAGAGTATAGTGGTCATCATCACAAACAGCCCCGCTGACAGGAAGATGATGATGCTGCCGGCTTTGGCCAATCCCGGTTTTTGGGCCAGATGACCACACACCAGCAAGGCCAGACCGGTACTCAGCGGCAGCCCCGGCCATAACACCGCCCAGGCGCTCCACCAGCCGGTCACGGCCGTGAACTGCAAGATCAGGCCCAGTACCCCAATTTTAATGGCCGGGATGAGGAACCAGACGATGCGCATGAAGACGGCCGTAGCCGCAAAACCAAACGCCAGCGCCAGCAGGATCATCGGCCAGAACGTGGCCCAGGCGCCCCACCAAAAGACGCCATTCCACAACAGCAGCAGGCTGACCATGAGAATGGGGAAACCGGGAATAAAGAGGGGGGACAACCGGCGGGGATTGCCGAATAGAAAGGGGGCGGCGATGAAGGCCATGCCGACGGCCGTGATCCACAGCGGCCACAGTTCCACCCGAAACCCAATCCAACGGAAGAAGGTGTTGTTTAACAACGTCAGGCCACCTAACAGGATCAGCCCCAGGCCCAGTACATTTGTTGTTCGTCTACTCGTACCCATCACGTTCACTCCTTTAGAGATTGGAGATTAGAGATTGGAGATTGTTCAATCTCCAATCTCTAATCTCTGATCTCAATTCATTTGTATTGCTGTGAAGAGGGTAATGGATGGGACACGGCCGTTGCCTATCCCCCACCTAACCATTGGCTAACAAAACACCTGGCAGGTCTGCCAGACTTGCCAGGTGTTAATCCACAAATATCGCCATGAGGGTAAAGATGAAGGTGGTTACGAGGCAAATGCGGCGCAGGCGGCTGCCTATGTTTTGGCTCCACATTTCGGTTTGCCCCTGCGCGGCTTTGTTGATGGTGTACCAGATGACGCCCATGATCAAGAAAATCTCCAGCGGCCACAGGTATGACCATTGGTACCAGTTATTGGTCAGATTGTAATAGATGAGCATAAAGCCATTGCCCATCAAAATACCGGTGGGGATGAGCAGCCAGATGACGCGCGTTTTGTGCATGATGTGGGCAAACCCGGCGGCCATGAGCAACAGTTCTATCGGCCAAGCCCGCGTAAAAATATCACGGGCGGCCCCCATCAGCATTACCAGAATGAGGTTGCCGGTGACAAAAATGGCAAAAGCGGTAAACAAGGCGGCAACAACCTGGCGACCGGTGACGGGAGTGGCGGGGGCGGTGGGAACGAGGGGCACGGCCGTATGGGAGTTGGGGGAAACGGCCGTATTGCCCACTACTTCTGCTTCTTTTTCCTTCAGCCGGGCAAGCTGCCCGCTCCACGACTCGTCCTGCGTAGCCATGGTGTCGGCAGCGGCAAACGCCGCGGCCTTCAGCCCGGCGCGAGATGTGCCCGAATAGACGGCGACGGATTCGGCGGGGGCGTCTGGGGTGGTGAAGGAGAGGGGCAGCGAGATGCGTTCTGGCAGGGAAATGGCCGCTTCTTCGGTGGCCTGGCGCAGGGCGGCGGCCATTTCCGGGGCGTTTTGGTACCGGTCTTCCGGCGACTTTGCCAATGCCTTGAGGACGATGCGCTCAAAGGGGGCGGGGATGGTGGGTTCAATGTCGCGGGGCAGCGGCAGGGGGTCGTTGACGTGTTTCATCAGGATCGCCAGCGGCGTGTCGGCGTCATAAGGGGGCTGGCGGGTGAGCATTTCGTAAAAGACCACGCCCAGCGAATAAAGGTCGCTGCGGGCATCGCTGACGCCCTTCAAGCCTTGTTCCGGGGCCATGTAGTTGAGTGTGCCCAGCAGCGCCCCGGAGACGGTGTGGCGGGTGCCGCCCACTATCTGGGCGATGCCAAAATCGGCCAGCACCACCTGGCCGCGCCGGGTGAGCAGGATGTTGGCCGGTTTGATGTCCCGGTGGATCATGCCCTCCTGGTGGGCGTAGGCCAGCCCGTCGAGTACATCGAGCAAGATGCGGGCCATTTCCCCATACGGCATCGTCTCGCCGCGCACCCGGTACTCGTTTAGCCGGGCATGCAGGGTGTCACCGTCCAGCAATTCCATGACCATGTAGGGGATGTCGTCCTGGGTATCAAAGTCGAATACCTGGATGATATGCGGGTGGCGCAAATTGGCAACGGCCTGAGCTTCGCGGCGGAAACGGCCGTAGAACGCCTCATCTTCCACCAGATCAGAGCGCAGCACCTTGATGGCCACGAAGCGGTCAAGCTGCGGGTGGTAGCCGCGATAGACGCGGGCCATGCCGCCGCTGCCTAACGGCTCTAAGACGTGATATTTGCCGAGTGTTTGTCCTGCTAATGATGAGGCTGCCATAGGGCGTGGTCCATGCTGATTGTTGTGATTAGAGATTGGAGATTGGAGATTGGAGATTAGAGATTGTCAATCTCCAATCTCTAATCCCCAATCTCACCGTATTCTACGGCCGTACCCGCCCCCCCGCCTAACCACCAGCTAACAACCGGCTATCAACTCATCAGTTTGTAGCCCCGGCCGCGAATGGTGAGCAGCAGTTGGGGGGCGGCGGGGTCGGCTTCCAGGCGGGTGCGCAGGCGGCGCACCAGGTTTTCAATCTGGTAATCGTAGACGCCGCTCTGGTATTCGGGCCATACGGCCGTGCCAATGTCATCCTTGCTACAAACTTCACCGCGCCGGGTAAACAGGTAGGCCAGCAGGTCAAACTCTTTGGGGGCCAGCGTCACCAGTTGGCGATTGACGCGCACCACGCCGGCGACCGCGTCCACTTCCAGTTCGGGCACGGCCGTCTCCTGGGTGGTCACTTCCGGGTCGCGGAAAGTAAAGACGACGTCGCCCACCTTGATCTGGTCGCCATCGCGCAGTTGCATGGGGCCATTGATCCGTTCGCCATTGAGGAAGGTACCGTTGGTGCTGCCTAAATCTTCCAACAGCGCCCGCCAGCCCTGGCGTGACACCCGCGCATGTTCCCGCGAGACGCGCGTACTGCTGATGACAATATCGTTTTCCACAGCGCGACCCATGATCACGGCCGTGCCGGTAAGTACATGCCGTCGCCCGGTGGGGTCTATCAAGATAGGGTCTTCTTTACTCATGGTTCCTGTCCGGCACAAGGCTACGCGGTTCAGGAAAAGTTGTCAATGATAAGAAGTGCCAGGCACAGGGTAAAACCTATCAGGCAGGCAACCGCTTTGTGCCCTGTGCCTGACACTACCCGGCGTTGGCACGGCCAACCATTTCTGCTACCATTCCCATTATGCGGCGAATCCTGGTACTGTTGGGCAGTTTCGGGTTGTTGTGCTGGCTGGCTCTGTCGTTTCGAGAAGCTCTATTGGCCGTGCCTGCTTCGGCGAGTGGTCATCAGTTATTGGTTAGTGGCAATCGGTTAGCCGCAAATGGGGACTATGAGCCATTGATCACTGACCGCTTTCCATTGACCGTTACCATTCCCCACACCATTTACCTGCCGCTCCTGTTTACGCCGCCGCCCCCCTTGCCGCCGCCGCTGCCGCCACCGATTCCCTATTCCGCCACACCGCCTATTGATTTCACGGCCGTGCGCGCCGACCTGCAGGCGCAAGGGCTAGACCTGGCCTTCAACAAAATTGGTTTCCACACCGCCTTTTCAGACTATAACGCGGAGCTGCAGCAGTGGATGGCGGCGCTGGATGCGGCCGGCGTGCCCTTTGTGGTGAAGAGCGTGGATAATGCCCAACCGCTGGTATACGCCCAACAATTGATGCAGCAGAGCGGCGTACCCCACATTTTGATCTATCGCCGCAGCAGCCCGGACTATGATCTCCCCAATTACAACCTGCCGCCGCAAGAGGCCGCGCAAGAGCATTGGGCGCGGCATATGGCCGTCTGGCCGCAAGAGCTAGACCCCAGCCTGGTGTGGATTGAAACGGTGAACGAGGTAGACAAGAACCGCACCCCCTGGCTGGCCGAATTTGCCCTGGAAACGGCGCAGTTGGCGCTGGCCGACGGTTATAAATGGGCCGCCTTTGGCTGGTCGAGCGGTGAGCCGGAGCCGTACCACTGGGCGCACCCCGCCATGCGCCAGGTTTTGCAACTGGCAGCGGACCACCCCGACCGGTTAGCCATTGCCCTGCACGAATACAGCTATTTAGTGGACGATATTGGCCGCTGGTACCCGTATCTGGTGGGGCGTTTTCAGTTGTTGTTCCAGGTGTGTGACAATTACGGCATCCCCCGACCCACAGTGCTGATCACGGAGTGGGGGTGGGAGTATAACCATGTGCCGCCGCCGGAGATTGCCATGCAGCACATCGAATGGGCGTCCTGGCTCTATGCGGCCTATCCCCAGGTGAAGGGGGCGGCTATCTGGTACCTGGGCGGCGGCTTTGGCGGCATTGCCCACGAGACGCGGCTGCTGATGACACCGGTGGGGGATTACGGCCGTAGCCACTACTTCGCCTACGCCCCCGGCATCGGAACCATTGATCCCTCCCTGTTCGCCCCGGATTGAAGCACGCATCCTCGCTAACGTTGAGATAAGCAGCGCGACAGCCCACGGCCGCTCCCCATCCCGCTCATCTCGTCAGCTTCATCGAACAGTTAGACGGCCGTTTGCCCTTGCCATGCCTCCGTTGTGTAATACGAGGATCATTTCGGCGCACGGCCGTTGTCCGTCAAGTCCGTCCAACCATTTATTCATAGGATTTGTTGTGTAACGAGTCTGCGTATGCCGGTGAAACCACGTTAAGGTAAGAAGACGCCTCGTTTATTGCAGCCAGATTGGCAGCATTGTAACAAAAAAAGAGACGGCCGTAGGGGTTACGGCCGTCTCAGCTACCCACCATCAGGCCATCACCGCTACATACTCACTCATCGAGTGCGGCTGAGGAATGGGTAATCCATCTTCCTGCAACAATTCCAGGTGCAAAACGATGGCTTCTTGAATAAGCGCCAGGACTTCCTCCCGTGTATCGCCAACGGCCACACAGCCGGGCAAATCAGGCACGTAGGCGCCATAACTGTTTTCACCTTTTTCAATGACGACCATGTACTCCATGTTTTACTCCTTTAGCTGTGCTTGCTTTAAGACGCTGTTGAGCGTAATGGGCGGCATTATAACAAAAAAGAGACGGCCGTACCCCGCACGGCCGTCTCTCTCGGATTACGCTTTACGATTTACGGATTACGTATCAATCCCCCACCGCCGCCTGATGTACGGCCGTCGGCGGCACAAACACTTGGTTAAACTGCGCCTCTTCTGTCGAGCCTTTCAGTGCGGCCGTAGAAGCCAGCCCACCCGTCACCACCTGCTGAATCTCATCAAAATAACCCACGCCCACAAAGCTCTGGTGTTTGATGGCCCGGAAGCCCTCTTTCTCCATGGCAAATTCCTTCTCTTGTAGACGGGAGTAACCGGCCATGCCCTCTGCCTTGTATGCCTGCGCCAGTTCAAACATGCTGGCGTTCAGCGAATGGAAACCGGCCAGCGTCACAAACTGGAACTTGTACCCCATCTCGCCCAACTCCTTCTGGAAATTGGCAATCGTCTTTTCGTCCAGTTTCAGCTTCCAGTTAAAGGAGGGTGAGCAGTTGTAGGCCAGCATCTTGCCGGGGAATTGGGCGTGAATGGCTTCGGCAAACTGCCGCGCTTCGTCCAGGTCAGGCGTGGAGGTCTCGCACCAGATCAGGTCGGCATAAGGCGCATAGGCCAGGCCGCGGGCAATCGCCATGTCAATGCCGCCGGTGATGCGGTAGAACCCTTCGTGGGTGCGTTCACCGGGGATGATGAAAGGCTGGTCTACCGGGTCAACATCGCTGGTGATCAACTGTGCCGAATCGGCGTCGGTGCGGGCGATGAGAACGGTGGGCACACCCATCACATCCGCCGCCAGCCGAGCCGCTACCAGTTTTTGGATAAATTCACGGATGGGCACCAACACCTTGCCGCCCATATGCCCGCATTTTTTGGCCGATGACAACTGATCTTCAAAATGCACCCCGGCCACGCCCGCTTCAATCATCATCTTCATCAGTTCGTAGGCGTTCAAATTGCCCCCAAAACCGGATTCGGCGTCAGCGACGATGGGTGCATACCAGTAAGTGCCGTTTTTGCCGTCCATGTGGTAAATCTGGTCGGCGCGCTGTAAGGCGGCGTTGATGCGGCGGGCCAGATTGGGGGCGCTGTCGGCCGGGTAGAGGCTCTGGTCAGGGTAGGTTTGCCCGGACAGATTGGCGTCGGCCGCTACCTGCCAGCCGCTGAGGTAGATGGCTTTCAGTCCGGCCTGTACCATTTGCACCGCCTGGTTGCCGGTCTGCGCGCCCAATGAGTTGACATAAGGCTCTTTGTTGAGCAACTGCCACAGCCGCTCTGCGCCCATGCGGGCCAGCGTATGCTCAATGACAATGGTGCCCCGCAAGCGGCAGACGTCGTAGCCGGTGTACGGCCGTTCAATTCCCTGCCACCGCTTATCATATTTCCAGCTTTCTTCCATTTGTTTCACATCGTATTGTTTTAACACGGGTTCAATCCTCCATAAATTTGTGTGATTGGAGATTGGAGATTAGAGATTGCACCAATCTCCAATCTCCAATCTCCAATCTCCAATCTCCAATCTCCAATCTCTGATCTCAATTCAAAAATTCATACGCCGGCAAAGTCAAAAATTCAGTGAAGGTATCATCGTTGATAATTTGTTGGAACAGTTCACCTGCCAGGGCATATTGACCATTGTTAAACTGCTGGCTGCCGACTGTTTGTTTGATGGTTGCCAGCACAGTGGGGATGAGGCTGTTGACCAATTCCGGGGTGAGGGTACGGCCGTCGGCCAATTGTGTTCCCTGGTTGTGTACCCACTGCCAGATTTGCGAGCGGGAGATTTCGGCCGTGGCCGCATCTTCCATCAGGTTATAGATGGGCACACAGCCATTGCCATCCAGCCAGGCCGCCATGTACTGAATGCCCACGTCCAGGTTCACCCGCAGCCCCTGTTCGGTGATGTGCCCTTCCGGTACGGCCAGTAAATCAACGGCCGTCACCTGCACATCCTCCCGTTTCCGGTGAATCTGGTTGGGCGTGGGCATGTATTGATCAAATTGTTCTTTGGCAATCGCCACCAGGCCAGGGTGCGCCACCCAGGTACCGTCGTGGCCGTCTTTGGCCTCGCGTTCTTTATCGGCGCGCACCTTGCCGATGGCAATCTCGTTGGCGGCGGGGTCGCTCTTAATCGGAATTTGGGCGGCCATGCCCCCCATGGCGTGAATGCCGCGCCGGTGGCAGGTTTTAATCAGCAGCAGCGAGTAGGAGCGCATCATGTGGGCGGTCATGGTTACGTCGGCGCGGTCGGGCATCACCCAGCGCGGGTGGTTGCGGAATTTGCGGATGGCACTGAAGATGTAATCCCAACGGCCGCAGTTCAGCCCGGAGGAATGGTCACGTAGTTCCCACAAAATCTCGTCCATCTCAAACGCCGCCAGGATGTTTTCAATGAGGACGGTGGCGCGGATGGTGCCACGCGGAATACCCAACTCATCTTGGGCCAGGTTGAACACATCGTTCCACAGCCGCGCTTCCAAATGGCTTTCCAACTTGGGCAGGTAAAAGTACGGCCCCGTCCCTTTCTCTATCAGGGCGTGGGCGTTGTGGAAGAAATAGAGGCCGAAATCAAAGAGGGAGGCGGAGAGGGCACGGCCGTCACACAGCACATGTTTCTCCGGTAAATGCCAGCCGCGCGGCCGTACCAACAGCGTCGCCGTCTGTTCATTCAGTTGGTACTGCTTGCCGTCAGGATTAGTGAAGGTAATCGTGCCGCGAATGGCATCGCGCAGGTTAATTTGCCCTTCAATAGTTGCTTGCCAGGTGGGAGAATGGGAGTCCTCAAAATCCGCCATGAAAACGTTCGCGCCAGAGTTCAGGGCGTTGATGATCATTTTGCGGTCTACCGGGCCGGTAATTTCCACGCGCCGGTCTTGTAAGTCAGAGGGGATGGGGGCGACGGTCCATTCGCGCTGGCGAATGTGCGCCGTTTCCGGCAAAAAGTCCGGCATCTGCCCCTGGTCAATGGCTGCCTGCCGCCGTTCGCGCTGGTGCAGCAGTTCCCGCCGCCGTTCGCCAAAGGTACGCTCCAGCTTTTCTACAAAAGCCAGCGCCGCGGGGGTCAAAATTTCGGTAAAAGCGGGCGATAACTCGCCAACAATTTGAATGTTCTCTTGTGCCATTTGCGCCTGCCAGAATAACAAAGGTTAGTGGGTGGTGTAAATTTCTTCTTAGCGAATTTTCGCCAACTGTGAATAGTATACAGATTGATGCCGCACTGTGTCAAGGGGTTTGAGGCGATTTTGTGCCTTTAGCGAAAATTCTCTATAATTCTTCCGCAGTAAACGGGCACATTTCGCGGCGCTCTCTACATTATATAAATATAAAGCGCCATTAAAAATTGATTGCAAACGCACAAACTTATAGTGGCCGGTGGCGGGTACAAGCCACCAATTCACTATCCACCAACTTATGAGCGCAAACTTAGTCAACATCATCTTTGGCATGAAAATGCGGCAGGCGCGGACGGAAGCGAACATGACGCTGACCGAATTCGCCGCCGCCTGTGACCTCTCCCCCTCCTACGTCACCGAGATCGAAAAGGGGCGCAAATATCCCCGCAGCGACAAAATTATGAAGATCGCCGAGGTGCTGGGTAAAAGCTACGACGACCTGGTCTCTATCCGGCTGGATGAGTCGCTGGCGCACCTGGAAACGACGTTAGCCTCAGCCACCTTTCAACGCTTCCCCTTTGAGGAGTTTGGCCTGGAACCGGGCGACCTGGTCACGCTGCTGACGCGCGAGCCGGAAAAGGCCAGCGCCCTGTTACACGCCGTTATTGCCATTGCCCGGCACTATGATTTGAAGGAAGAGGAGTTTTTGCGCGCTGCCCTGCGCTCTTACCAGGAGATTCACGAGAATTATTTCCAGGAGTTGGAGGACGAGGCTGTAACTTTCACCCATGACATCGGCGCGCCATATGGCCTGACGGGGCAAATTCCGGTGCGGCGGGAAGTGCTGGAAACGGTGCTGCGCCAGAAATATGGCTATGAGATTGACACTACCACTATTGCCGACGATCCCCGGCTGCGGCGGTATCGGGCGGTGTATGTGGAAGGCAAACGGCCGTACCTCTGCATTAACCCATCTCTCCACGACAACCAGATCAACTTCGTCCTGGCCCGTGAAATTGGCTACCAGCATCTCGGCCTGAAAGAACGCTCTTTTGCCTCTACCCCCAGCCGCATTGACTCCTTCCAGCAAATTCTCAACGACCACCTGGCGGCCTATTTTGGCGGTGTGCTGCTCATGCCGCGCCAGGCGATGTTCGCCGATTTGCAGGATTTTTTCGGCCGTGACCGGTGGGAACCACAGGCGCTGCTGGATTTGCTCACCAAATATGACGCCACCCCGGAGATGCTCTTTTACCGTTTCAGCGAACTCATCCCCCAGTTTTACGGTATCCGCCACCACTTCCTGCGCTTTCACCAGATGGACAATGAGCGATATGTGTTGTACAAACAACTTAATCTGAACCAGTTGATTGTGCCGCATGGCATTGGCCTGGACGAACATTACTGCCGCCGCTGGCTCTCCATCCGCCTGCTGCGCGAACAGTTAAACGGGGAAACGCCCACGTTTGATCACCCGTTGGTGGGTGTGCAAATGTCGGAATTTGTGCAGACGCGGGAACGCTTTTTGTGTATTGGCGTGGCCCGCCCGCTCACACTCAATCCGGGTGTACTCAGCAGCGTCATCATTGGCTTCCGCGTGGACGCGGAGCTAAGCCAGACCATCCGTTTTGCCGACGACCCGGCCATTCCCATGATCTACATCAACGAAACGTGCGAACGCTGCCCGCTGACGGCCGATCAATGCAGCGACCGCGCCGCCCCACCCACCATCCTGCAAGCGGAAGAAGACGCCACCGCCCGCCGCCTGGCGCTGAGCCAGTTGCGAGATCGGGTGCGCGCCGTGTGAACCGCAATCCATGAATCATTACCTGGTTTCACTGACCTACCCACCTTATCTGTAACAAGTTGCAGACGACCCTTTGTCGTTCACAGATATTCGACTCGTCCTCGCAGTTCGTCGGGCAAAAGCACCTCATAGATAAGGCGTAACGCTTCGATCATTTCTCCGATGCTACGCTTGTGTTGGCGACAATAGGCAATACCGAAATGTTCTGTTGACTGGCTGGCAAGCACAAGAAAGTCATCATCATGGGTCACAATAACCCGTCCCTCACGTTGCGCATATGTCCATTGCGTTTTATCGTTGCTCATACGCAACCCGGCCTCAACCGTTGTAGTAACATCAACCCCATGACGGCGTAAGGCTTTGGCAATATCCGGGTCAACATTTTCATCCAAATGAAATCGAACCCGTTCACTCACCACGTATATCCTTTAATCTCTGTTGGAGGAGGGAAGGATTAGCTGTTTTCATGGCGTCATGATAGGCATCGGCCGCCTGAATTTGGGCATCAATTTCGCTTTGATGATCATAGTAATAGGACATTGCCGCATAGATAGCTGATAATGGCAACTCCCATTTGACCGCAATCTCATCAGGTGAATATCCCATGCGAAAGTGCCATATCACCACATCGGCCACAGTAATTCGTGTTCCGTCAAGGTGTGGTTTGCCACTGCGAACATCAGGTGTGGTGACAATATGGCGTTCCATAACAGGTACGGCTATCATGTTCTTGTTCTCCTAACTTTCTCATGTTTAACCCTATTATTGTATGAGTATAACATATTCGGCTCAACCCTGAGCTTGCCCGGTAATCGGTGAGTGGTAATGGTCACTGATTACCGATTACCCTTTTCAACCGCGCCAGTTCCTCTTCCACGGCCGTCCCCAAGCCCACATAGTCGTCAGTGTCAATCGGTTTACCCAGGTCGGTAGGGCATGGGAAAAATCTGGCTGCGTCGTCCAAATAAACTAAACGGCCGATGCCCACATTGTTATTTGCGGACATCGGCCTTGTGTTTCTCCGATGATCATCATTGTCTATTTTTGTTCAGGTCATCACTTGACACACCTGCTATTAAGCCAACTGTCAGATGATGGCCTTAATCAATAAGACAGGGTGACGGGGATTCCAGAACCAGATAGACAACGTGTAAATACCTGCCGGTAGGTGGATCCGTTGGCAGCGGCGCCTCCCGTGCATACGTTACGTTGTGAACGGCCGCGTCACAGCCATAGTTTTTCATGTATTTCGATGCTTCCAACAACACATCAGGCAGTGAAGCACCCCGGAATGGGATTTCTTCCCAGTTGCCTGCATCAGGGGCTGGCGTGATGATCCCGGTCAGGTAAATGGTCAGGCGGTGCCAACCTTTATCGTCCTGTTCATAGTCGAAAAAAGCCACCTGGCTCTGGCAGCCACATTTCTGCATGGTCAAAGCCGCTGTGTCCAAAACGTCGGACAGTATCGGGCTTTCAAAGACATACGAGGTTGGCGGGATGGGACGCTTGTCTTGGCGGTCACTGGCCTTGTCTGGGGCGGCACTCACGACGCCGGTCAATAACAGGGCCATGAGCAAACAAAAGCCGACCAGTCGCCATGTGTTGAATTTTGTAGGTTTGGTACCCATTTTCTTATCTCCTTTATAAGGGTTGTTGCCGGTGATTGGCGGGTTGCCAACTGACGGCACGGTTAACGGACACAACGTGAACTTTGCTGACATTAAAGCAGCTTGCGTCTAGACATGAGCGCCTCCTTCCGCGAGAACTTCTCAGAGGGTTGGATGACAGGTAAAGTGATAGGTGGGATACAGATGTGATTGGTGCGGTTAAGAAGAAGTTACTCAGCAGCTAAATGGTGTAAATGGCATAAAAGACATCCTTATCAACCTATTGTGCAACTTGCACGGCCCCAGAGAGGGGCGGGTGGGTGATTCCCGTCTTCAAACGTGCCAGTTCCTCTTCTACGGCCGTCTCCAACCCCACATAGTCGCCGGTGAGGGACACGGCCGTGCCCGTCAGTAACTCATCACGCAGCGCCCCATCCAGCCAATCGGCGCGCGCTTCCAGGTGTTCCGTATGGCTTTCGGCGGTGGCAATCGCCTCACCCAGGTCGGCCAGGTCATGGAAAATGTCCTGAATCGCCTTGTTCACCTGAATTTGCGAGGAGGCGGTCTGGTAACGGGCCGCCATCGCTTCTTGCCGGGCCACGAATGCCTGAATTTGGGCGATCAGATGCTGCTCTACGGCCAATAGCTGCTGTTCTTTTTGGGCAATGGCTTGGAGTTGCCCGGCTATCGTTTTCAGTTCAATAGCCGTAATCTGGCGTTGGCGCAGCGCCAGCCGCGCTTTGTCTTCCTGCCCGGCATCCAGCGCGGCCCGCGCCTGTTCTTCCAGCAGCGGCAGGCGGGTTTGCAGTACGGCCGTTTTGCCCACCAACCCGGCCCGCATCTGGGCAATATCCACCAGCGCCCCTTGCACATTGCGCAGGAGTTCTTGTTGGCGTTGTGGCAGGTACACGGCCGTTTGCCGGGGGTCCTCCGCCGGTTGCAATAAGGCATTGAATCCCTTTTTTAACCATGAGGTGCGGGACATGCTATTCTCCAGGGAATCGGTCATCGGCTATTGCCAATGACCGATTCACAAAGACCTCCCACCGACCGGTGTCACTTACTGGCTAAACAGGCGTCGCCGTTGTTCACGCTGCATACGCCAGTAATAGGCGCCTAACCCGCCCATAGCTGCCAGAGTGATGGCTCGCATGACCAGCAGTTCCATTTTGCCGGAACTGGTAAAGATGGTCGGGTCAGCCACGAAGCAGGCGATGGTGTAGGCTGCCAGCGCTGCCAGGGTATACAGGGTGGCCAATCGCGGCTGAAAGACAAAGGCGAAGGCGGTCAGGATGGGATAATACAGAACAAAGAGAAAACTGTTCAGCCCATTCTGCCCCGGCCAGACCAGCAGGATGAGGGTGATAAGGGACAGGTCTAAAAAGCTCAACACGATGAGCAAGGTCTGGTTGACGGGCTGTTCCATCAGGTAACGGCCGTGTACAAAAAAGTTGACGCCCATCATTACCACAATTAGCAAGATCGCCACGATAAGCTGACCGATGCTGTTGGCTGACCAAAGGGCAAAGATACCGCCCGCCAGGATCACAAACCAGCGCGCCCAGATAAGGACAATTTGTCCAAAGAAAATATCTTCGGCCGCTTCTTGTTGAGGGGTAAATAATGTTTGCATTTAAAATCTCCTTAATGGTTGATTGGTGTTAATGGCTGGTCGCCGCTCCTGACCATCGGCCATTAGCTACCAGTTACTTCTGGCATTTCCTGCGGCATTTCCTGCCGTTGCTGCAATTCTTCCAGTAGGTCCTGGCGTGCCCATATGGCTGCCTGCCGCCGCTGCGCCTCCACGTTTTGGTACAGAACGCCACAAAAAGCGACGGCCGCAAACATAAGTAGGCGCACAACCAGAATTTGTATATCGTCAGCCATCGTTACTCTGCTAAAGAGCGAGAGCAAGAAATAAAGGCCCATGACACTACCGCTAAAAACAACGGCGATAGCCAGGGGGAAGGCGACAGAGATAGCCAGGAGGGCCGGGAAGTAGAAAATGTAGGTGTTCGAGTCAAAACCACCCTGGGTGAAGACCAGTAAAGTGATGGCGGCAATGTCAAAGGCACTGGCAGCCAGCACTACCTGTTGCAGTGTTGGACGACGCATTAACAACTGGGCATGCAAGTAAAAGTTTGCCACCGCTAACAGCAGCAAAACGCCTACCTGGAAACGCAAATCATCTAAGGTACTCGGATTCCAGAGAACCAGGAACAAACCGGCCAGCACCAAAATCCACCGCGCCGCCACGATCACCAACTGGCCGCTGGCCTCATCGGAAAGCGCTTCTCTGGGGCGGCGTGGTTGGGCGCGGCGGGCTTCCGGCCGAGGCCGAGGCCGGGGCCGCATTGTGGAAACATCGTTCTTTTGGGTCATCATTCAAATCTCCTTATTTTGATGTCACCATGTGTGCATGACGACAAGGTAATAAATAAAAAAAACCGTCATAACAAAGGGGAGCAATCCTGCCAGGAACAACAGAATTATGATTCGGCTCACATTACTTTTGACTGCTCCAAATAAACTGCCAAGCAATAAAAATGGTATGATTCCGGCAACAATTGGGTGAATGCCGAACAAAGATCCGACTGCTTCACGTTCAACCTGAATAATCAAGAACAGCAGTAAATAAAAATCTCGACCCATGTCAAAAGGAAGGGATGGTGATAGGAACAAGATGAGGCTTAGTAACAAATAGATCAGCCCGCCTACTATGCCTCCCACCAACCAGTTCGGAAATTGATGCTTTTTTAAGTCGAGTGCTTGCATATTCACCTCTCAGTTCTAAAAATCAGATAGCCGTAATTCTGTTGGCGAAAACGGCCGTGTCTGCGTTATCATTGCGCGTACCATAGAGCATCTGCCACTCAAGCTGAACAGGGTGATACTTAAATTTGCTCAAGCAGCACTTAAAATGGATTCCTTCGGCCATCTTTTACGTCTCTACCGCCGCCAATGCAGTGATCCTCTGCGGGGCGGGGCGTTGACCCAGTCCCGCCTCGGCGAACTGATTGGCGACGAAATCGGCCATGCCGGTTATTCGGGCGCGGCCGTTTCCGACTGGGAACGAGACAAGAGCAAAATTCACGCCGATGACCGGCTGGTGCTGGTGGCGCTGCTGGCCGTGCTGCACCAACGTGGTGGCCTGCCTTCCCCATCTGAAGCCAACACCTTCCTCGCCGCCGGCAACTACCGTGCCCTGGATGAAGCCGAACTGGCCCAAATCTTCCCCGACACGACACCTGCCCCGCCACACTCCGCGATGTCTCCATTGCCCGCCCCATCACCTGCTCACCTGCTCACCCCTTCACCCCGCGATGTCCTCATCGCCCACCTCCTCACCGACAGGCGGCGCAAAGAATTGATCCTCCTGGACAAAGTGGAGAATTTTTGGGTCAATGGTGTATTGGAGAAGGCGGTAAGTGAAACGGCGCTGCTGGATGTGGCCTGGGAGCGATGGGACACGGCCGTGTCCCACCCCTGGCAGGATATTCTGGATACAGCGCAGCCAACCGCCAGCGATGTTCCCGGCATCTTCTTTGCCACCGACCGCGCCCTGCTTATTTTGGGCGCGCCCGGCAGTGGCAAAACCATCACCCTGATCACCCTGGCCCGCCACCTGATTGCCCGCGCCCGCGCCGATGCGTCACAGCCCATTCCTGTCATCCTCAACCTGGCCTCCTGGGCCGAAAATCGGCCGCCGCTGGCGAATTGGATTGTGGGCGAGTTAACGGCCAAGTACCAGGTACCGCGCAACCTGGGGCGTGATTGGTTGGCGGATGATGACCTGATCTTGCTGCTGGATGGGTTGGATGAAGTAACGCCCCATTACCAGGCTGCCTGCATCCAGGCGATTAACCAGTTTCGCCAGACAAACGGACTGGCGGGCATTGTGGTATGCAGCCGCCAGAATGATTACCAGGCCGCCCAGATGCCCATTAAACTGAGCGGCGCCATCCGGCTGCAACCGCTGACATCGGCACAAATTGAAGAATACCTGACGGCCGTACACATCCCCCTGGAACGCGCCCGCCGCGCCATCACCCGTGACCCCGTCCTGGGCGAAATGGTGCAATCCCCCCTCATGCTGCGGGTGCTGAGTGATTCCTATCGGCCAGAGACGCCTGTCAACACCGCCCCCTCTACCGACAGCGAAGCCCGCCGCCGTCAGGTATTCACTACTTATGTCAACCAGGCATTGGCCCGGCGCGGTACCCTCTCCCACACGCCCGAACAGACCGGCCATTGGCTGGCCTGGCTGGCGCGTAAGATGGAGCAGCACAACCAGACCGTCTTTTTGCTGGAACAGCTACAACCCAGTTGGCTGCCCACGCCAGGGCAGCAGCGTGCCTTTATTCTCACCTCCCGGCTGCTGGACGGCTTCTCATTGGGCGTCGTGCTCTCCATGTTCTGGCTGCTGGTGCGCCTGTCGCTGCCCCAGTTTGATACGGTCTGGTCTACGGCCGTGACCGATGCCTGGCGCATTCCTCTGCTGCCACTCAGCCTGACGCTGTTCCTGCTCATTTCCCTGCTGTTGGGACTGCTGGTGGGTCTGACGGACATCGCCTTTTACGAGCGGCGCGCCCGGTTGGGCGAAGCCTTCGTGCCCCGGCCGCGCGATGAATGGGGGCAAACGGCCGTCGTCGTCCTGGTGGTGTCGGTGGCTTCGCTGGCCTTTGCCGGTTTATACCGTTCACCCCTGCTCGGTCTGGCTTCCGCTCTCTTTACCGGCATCACCTTTGCCATCATTTCCTTTTTCATTCATGGCGCCAGCTACCGCAGCGACATCCGCCCCATTGAAGTATTAAGCTGGTCATGGTCGGGCGCACTGGTTGGTTTGGGGTTTGGGCTGGTAGCCGGGGCCATTTTTGAACTGGTGGAGTATCAGGTGGTAGGATCAAATCCCATCTTCCGCACCGTTTTCAGCATCACCCTGCTGGCGACGCTGTTGGGCGGCTTGCGTGGCAACCGCCTGCCCACCACCAGCGCCCCCAACCAGGGACTCTGGCTCTCCGCCAGCAGCGGCCTGGCCGCCGCCGGCCTGTTTGCCATTGTCATGAGCCTGACCACCGCCTTCTTTTGGAGCGGCCCATTTGGGGCATTGGTCGGTGTGTTGGTGGCCTGGATTGCCGCGGCGTTATACGGCATGGGCAGCGTACTCAACCATCTGTGGCTGCGTTTCTGGCTGGTGCAGTTGGGGCATATGCCCTGGGCATACAGTGACTTTTTAGACGAAGCCGCGAACCGCGCCATTCTGCACAAAGTCGGTGGTGGCTACATCTTCATCCACCGCCTGCTGCAAGAGCATTTCGCCAGCCTTGACGTTGTTCATAAGCCTTAACTCGTTTACTGTCTCAATCCGATAAGAGTACAATTCTACGGTACAAAAGCCTGATCCAGGTTGTAAACTCAGGTTCTATACCTTTATAATCTTCACCAGGTAAACATGAAGATCGAGGAAATCATTTGGCTAGAAGCTGTTGAAGATAAGATCGTTCGCAAACATCGGGTTCACCCTTTTGAAGTGGAACAGGCATTGATGAACTATCCTCATGTTCGTTTTATGGAACGCGGACATCAGCGGGATGAAGATTTATATGCCGCTTTTGGGCAAAGCGATGGAGGACGTTATCTGGCTGTTTACTTCATTGCCAAGCCTAAGCAGAGGGCGTTGATTGTCACAGCGCGTGACATGACCAGGAAGGAAAAACGTACTTATGGACGAAAGTAACAAAAGCACTCTTTCACAGGCACAGTCGTTGGCGGAAATGGCGGACTTTTGGGATACGCATGATGCTACTGAATTTGATGACCAGACCTATGAAGTGGATATGGAGTTTGACCTGAAAACTCGCCGCCACTACATTGCCATAGATCCAGATTTGCTCATTCGCCTGCGTAGTGAAGCTAAACATCGGGGTTTGAGCGCAGAGAGTCTGGCAAACCTCTGGTTACAAGAACGGCTGTTGACCCAATAAACTGTGACTATAGCCGTCACATCCCTGTGTTACAATCACATTATGTTAAAAGAAAAACCGGGTTCACGGCTTGCTTTTTTACCGGCGGCGGACATTGAGCCGCTGGCGGAGTGTCTGGTGGCGCTGGCTAATGGCGATGGCGGGGTGATTGTGTTGGGGCTGGACGACAACGGCCGTCCCACCACCCCCATCTGGGAAGAAGAAGCCGAAGGCGCGCTGCGCGAGGCCGCCGGCTTATGCCGCCCACCCGTGCCCACCAACTGGCAGCCGGTGGAGACACGCAGCGGCGTCCTCATTGGTCTGCATGTGCCGCGCAGCACGGAACTCCATGCGCTGGACGACGGCCGTGTCCTCATCCGCAGCGGCGCCCAAAACCGCCCGCTCAGCGGCGACGAAGTGCGTGACCTGGCTGCCAGCAAAAACACCGCCGAGTACGAAACGGAAATTGTGCCCGGCGCCCGCCCCGATGACCTGGACCAGGACATTATCCGCGACTACCTGGCGCGGCGGGAAGAACGCGGCGCGCCGCGCACACTGGACGTGGCCGAACTGCTGTATGAGATTGGGGCTACCAACCGGGAAGGGGAACCCACCACCATTGGCATTTTGTTGTTTGGCAAGAAACCGCAGCTCTTTTTCCCGCAGAGCGGCATCACTTTCGTCAAATTTCCGGGGACGGAGCCGCGTGGGGAAGATGGGGGCATTGGCTACGGCCGTCGGGACGAGATCTCCGGCAATCTGGCGCGTATCATCGAACGCGCCTGGAACATCATCTTTGAAGAAATGCGCGTTGGTGCTACCGTCAACGGTCTGGAACGGGCCGAACTGCTGGAATACCCCCGCTTTGCCGTGCGCGAAGCGCTGGTCAACGCCGTCGCCCACCGGGACTATCGCATTCGCGGGCGGCGCATTGAAGTGCGCATGTACGCCGACCGGCTGGAAATCATCAGCCCCGGCGGACTGCCCGGCTATATGACGCTGGATAACCTGGTGGAGGAGCATTTTTCGCGCAACCCCCGCCTGGTCAGCGGTCTGTTCCAATGGGGCTACATCGAAGAGTTGGGGCTGGGCATTGACCAGATGATCGAAGAGATGACCCAGGCCGGGCACGAACCCCCGGAATTCAAAGCCACTCCCCACCTCTTTACCGTTAGCCTGCGCAACAAACGAGAGCGCGCCCCCACGCCCAAATGGACAAAGAGCATGAACGAACGGCAGGCGCGCGCCCTCACCTTTGTGCGCGAGAACGGCAGCATCACCAGCCGCGATTACCAGCAGTTATGCCCGGATGTCACGGCCGAAACCCTGCGCCTGGACCTCAAAGACCTGGTAGACCGCAGCATCCTGCTCAAAAGCGGCTCCAAAAAAGGCACCCACTACATCCTCAAATAAAACGAGCGGACAGGTTGACAGCCATAGATTGTGTGACACTGGTGCAGTATTTCCCAACCCTTTCCCAAATTATTTCCCTGATTTCCCAAATCTGGATTTGGGATAAATTTGGGATAAACGGCCGTATCTTTCCAAATCACCTCCTGCTCAATTACCCAATCCTGATATAATCCCGCGTAGTTCAAATGAGACCCTAATGGTTTTAGGAAAACCCTTAGGGTCTTCGCCGTAAACATGACGCTTACCTTGCAGTTTTTATTGATAGCGCTATTGCCGCTCAGCTTCATCGCCATGATCATCTATTTATGGCGGGCGCGGCTGAAACGGCGGCGGCTGTATATGCGTTGGTCGCTGACGCTGCTGTTGGCGGCGGTGTGGGCCAGCAGCGTCCTGCGTTTTTTTGGCGGCCTCTCGTTTCCCGATATTCTGGTTTTTAACTGGGGAGTGGTGGGCACGTATGCGCTGAACTTCACGGCCGTCACCCTCCTCCTCACCACTCTCACCTACTTTAATTTGCCCAAGGGTCACGGCCGTGTGGCCCTGTTCCTCAGTTTGCTGCTCATCGCCGCCGCCATTGCTCTGGACCCCACCATTTGGGGATTTTACCTGCCGCTGTTTGTGGCCGGGGGGCAGACCATTTTTCAGGGGGCCATCTGGTCGGCGGTGTGGATTGCCGCCTGGCTCATCCCCATTCTGGCGGCCTGGATTTTGACACAGCAGGTGAAGGTGAACCTGCCCCTTTCCATTTATCGCAACCAGGTCAATTACTGGCTGCTGGTCATCTCCCTGTTTGTCGTCGGTTTTGGTTTTGCTTCCATTCAACAGATGGGGCAGTCTGGCTGGCAGCAGTTGGGCATTCTCATTATCCTGGCGGCGGCGCTGATTGGCACGCTCACCCTCACCCGCCCGCACCTGCCGGAACTGCAACTGGCCTCACGGCAGGCGCTCAGCCGGTTGGCAAGCACACTCATCATCTTTGGCCTTACCTGGCTGGCGCTCTCCGTCATTGTGCAAACGGTGTCCAATTTACCGACGGCCACGGCCGTGTCCACCCAAACCCTCATCATCACCATCGCCGCCGCCCTCTTTGCCGCTTTTTTCACCCTGGTTTATCGTTGGGTGAATGAGTTTACGCGCCGCATCTTCTTGCGCGGCCAGCAAAAACGGGAAGTGGCCCTGGCCGAGTTCAGTAACATCGCCGGTAATACGCCCGAACCGGGGCAGTTGGGGCAGATTTTTCTGCGGCTGGTGCAGTCCAACCTGACCACCGACGACGCCTGGCTGTTTAAGGCGGATGATGGGCCGGGCGGGCGGTTGGTATTACGGCCGTTAGCCAGCCTGGATAAACTCCCCCACGTACCCACCGACTTCAACCCGGACAGCCCCTTTAGCCAACACCTGCGCCAGAGCAATACCCCCCTCATTCACGCCGACCTGGACACGGTGGAGCAGTACGTGGACGTTCCCGAAGCAGAGCGAGAACTGCTGAACCGGTGGCAGCGGGTGTTGTACCAACCTCTGCGCGCCGGGGAGACGATGATTGGCGTGCTGGCCTTAGGCCCCAAATACACCGGCGAAGGGTACAGCCAGGAAGACCTGGCGCTGCTGCATGGCTGGGCGGGGCAGTTTAGCCCGCTGCTGGCCCAGGCGTATAATCTGGCCAGCCTGCGCCAGATTAACGACTACGTCTTCCGCCAGAACCAGACGTTGGCCCGTGAAAAGCAACATCTTCAAGAACTGGTCAATCTGTACGCCGACTTTATCGAGATGATCTCGCCGGATTTACGACGGCCGTTTACCGACATCAACCGCGAACTAAAAAAATACGAGGGCAAAACAGGCGAAAAAGAAGGGCAGATTGTCGCTGAGATCGGCCAGCAAATTGCCGCCTTGCGCGCCCCCATAGACAACCTCATCACCATTTCCGCCCGTATCCAGATGCGCAGCCAGTTCAAATTTGAGCCGGTACACCTGGAGCAAATCGCCCAGGAAGCGATTCGGCAACTGCACAGCATGGCCGACGCCCGCCGCGTGAAGGTGGATTTCCACGCCGACCCCACCCAGGCAGTCGCGCTGGGTGACGCGCCGCAATTGTTAGAAGCCGCCCAACATCTGCTCCACAACGCCATCAAGTTCAATAAAATTGGCGGCATGGTGATGGTGGAATGTGGCAGCGAAGGCAGCGACGCCTTCATGCGCATTCTGGACAATGGCGTGGGCATCCCGGATGAACGGTTGGAAACGCTGTGGGATGGGTTCAACCCCGGCGGTAAAAATGGCAACGGCCGTCGCGCCGGTTTGGGTCTTGCCCTGGCCCAATTCATCATCAAAGCGCACGGCGGCCACATCACCGCCGAAAGTAAATACGGCAATGGCAGTACCTTTACCATTTACCTGCCACTTGTGTATGAAGAGTGATGCGTGATGCGTGACCCGTGACTAAATCACGCATCACGCATCACGCATCACGCATCCAATGTCTTTTACCGCTCCCCTCGCCCTCCTGCTGTTACTGGCCATTCCCTTTATCGCCTGGGTCGGCTGGCCGCGTGGTGGGGCGCGTGAGGGGCGGCGGCAGCGCCGGGAGTGGGTCAGCCTGGGGCTGCGGGGGCTGCTCCTGCTGCTGTTGGTACTGGCGCTGGCGGGCAGCCAACTGGTGCAGGCCAACAATACCCTGGCCGTTGTTTTTCTGGTGGATGCCTCCGACTCCATCAGCCCGGAACAGGCCGCTTACGCCGAAGAGTTTGTACAAACGGCCGTGTCCCGCATGAAACCGGATGATCAGACGGCCGTCATCCTCTTTGGCGCCAACGCCCTGGTCGAACGCCCCATGAGTGGGCTGGCCGAACTGGCCCCCATCACTTCCGTGCCCCAATCACTGCAAAGCAACCTGGCCGAAGCCATCCGCCTGGGGCTGGCCCTCTTCCCGGCCGGCAGCGGGCGGCGCATCGTCATCCTCAGCGACGGCATTGCCACCATCGGCAACACCGAAGCGGCGGCAAAACTGGCGGCCAACGCCGGCGTGGAAATCAGCTACGTGCCCCTGACCCGCCAGACAGAAGGCGAATTGACCGAAGTCTGGCTGGCCGAGGTGCGCGCCCCCACGCGCATCAGCCAGGGCGAAATTTTCCGCATAGACGTCGCCGCCGAAAGCACGGCCAACATGCCCGCCACCCTGCGCGTATTGTCTGGCGGCGCGGTGGTGCATGAAGAGCCGGTGGATTTGCGGCGCGGCGTTAATAACTTTTCGGTGCGCCTGCGCGCCGGGGAGCAAGAGTTTGCCCGCTACCGGGTGCAAATTGAACCGGCCAATGACACCTATTTCCAAAACAACGAACTGGCTGCCTTCACCGAAATCATCGGGCCGCCGCGGGTGCTGCTGGTGGCCAACGATGGCACGGTCGGCGACGACGGGGCGCCCCAGCCGGATGAATCCCCCCAATTGCAAGCAGCCCTGGAGGCGGTGGGGCTGCCCGTTGACCGCATCACCCCGGCCGATTTCCCCGCCACCCTGGCCCAATTGAGCAACTACGCCACCATCGTCCTGGTGAACGTCAACGCCAAAAACCTGACGCCGCGCAAAATGGAGACGCTGCAAAGCTACGTGCGTGACCTGGGCGGTGGTCTGGTAGCCATCGGCGGCCCGCAAAGCTACGGCATGGGCGGCTACTTCAAAACGCCGCTGGAAGAGACGCTGCCGGTGGACATGCAAATTAAAGACCAGGAGCGATTCCCGGCAGTGAGCATGGTCATCGTCATTGACCGCTCCGGCAGCATGGGTGCGGACGAAGGCGGCGTGTCCAAAATTCAACTGGCCGCCGAGGGCGCGGTGCGGGTGGTGGAACTGCTGAATGATTTCGACTACATCACCGTTATCCCCGTAGACACCAGACCGGACAACCCCATTGGCCCGCTGCCCGCCAGCGACCGGGTGACGGCCATTAACCTGATCCGGGAAATTGGCGCGGGCGGCGGCGGCATTTACGTGCGCACCGGGTTGGAAGCGGCGGCGGAAGCATTAGCCCAATCGCCCACGCTCATCAAACACATCATCGTCCTGGCCGATGGTGCGGATTCAGAGGAGAAGGAGGGGGTGCCGGAATTGCTGGACGCGCTGACGGCCGAAGACGTGACCGTTTCTTTTGTGAGCATTGGCGGCGGCCCGGACGTGCCCTGGCTGCAAGAGATGGCCGAACGGGGCAACGGCCGTTTCCATTTCACCGACCGCGCCGCCAATCTGCCCCAAATTTTCACGCAGGAGACGACCAATATCCAGCGCAGCTATTTAATTGAAGAGCGATTTTTCCCGGAACTCAGCAGCAGCAGCCCTATTTTGAGCGGGATCACGGCCGTGCCCCCCCTCTACGGCTACGTGGGCAGCAGCCCCAAAGCCACAGCGCAAGTCATTCTGACCACGCACCAGGGCGACCCGCTGCTGGCGGCCTGGCAGTATGGCCTGGGGCGGGCGGTGGCCTGGACTTCGGACGCCACCGGGCGTTGGGCGCAAGATTGGGTGCAGTGGCCGGGTTTCCCCGCCTTTTGGGCGCAGGCCATCCGTTGGACGGTATCGCAGGGTAGAGACAGTAATGTGGAAACGGCCGTGAGCTACACCGGCGCCCAGGCCACCCTGACAGTGGATGCCCGCAGTACGGCGGGTGATTTTCAGAACAACCTGGTGATGGAAGCCAACATTGTGGCTCCGGATGGGCAAGTACAAAATGTGAATCTGGCCCAGATTGCACCGGGGCGGTATGAGGGGCGCTTCACGCCGCTGCGGGATGGCGCGTATTTCATCCGCGTGGCGGGCGACGACCCGGCCAATGACGAAGTGGCCATCGGGCAGACCAGCGGCTGGGTGCTGGGTTATTCGCCGGAGTACAAACAGTTTGAAGCCAATCCCGCCCTGCTGGCGGCGCTGGCGGAATTAACGGGCGGGCAGGATTTGTCGGCGCTGGTGGGGGAAACGGCCGCAGCGGATTACATCTTTAACCACGACCTGACCACGCAGCCGGTATCACAGCCGATCTGGCCCTGGCTGGCGCTGGTGGCCGTTTTGCTGCTGCCGCTGGATATTGCCCTGCGTCGCCTGGTGATCACCCGGCGGGATATGGAGCGGGCGTATGCGGCCACGTTTGGCCGCTGGCAGCCACAGCCGGCCCAGCCCGCGCCCCGCACCGAACAGGCGGCGCGCCTGTTCCAGGCAAAACAGCGGGCGGGAGTGCAAAAACAGGGGGAGAATTTAGAGGGGGCGCCACCCATTCAGCGACAGGATGCGGCGCAGGGTGCGGTGCAAGCGGAAAAGAAGGAAGAAGGGAGAAGCGGACGGCCCGAAGCCACTTCGGGTTCGGCGCCCGGCCCGCCGCCACCCAAAACCACAGCGCCGCCACCCGCCAGCGGCACCCTCGCCTCCCGCCTGCTGGATAAAAAACGGCAGCAAAACGAGGACAAGTGAACGACTTGAATTCCTATCTGGATGTCATTGATTTCCTGGCAAAAGAGCCAAAGCCTGATGAAATTGCCGCAATCCAGGCTTCGCCTGTGCTGCAAGCACGGATTGCTGATCTGTTGGCCAAGAATCGCACCGGAACGCTCAGTTCACAAGAAGCCGCCGAACTCGACCGGTATGAGCAGCTAGATTATCTGATGACCCTGGTCAAAGCACGTGCCCGCCGTTTAACAACTACTCGATAAACCAAACCATCACTACACAGCCAGAAGTTGGGGTTCAGGGAAAGTGACGGTGATAACCGGCTTTGGCAGGGTATTGGTCTCTGACCAGCGGAAGAGTGGCTGGACTAACTCTTCTACTTGTCGCGCCACTTCCCAATCCAGCACGGCATTACCGCAGAAGGGGCAAACAGCCACGGCCGGGATGCCCGTAACGGTGACGACCACACCATGCCGCCGAAAAACCTGCGTCGCAACGCCTTGTTCACCAACTTCATTTCCACAAACAGAACAGTTCATCGTTTTCCACCTTTTTTACGCCGTTTTAGGTCTGTAGAAAGAGCATGTCGGCGTTTGTACGCCAGTTCCAACTAAAGGAGCGTTAGGTCACGGCCGTACTCCCTCCCTTCTCACCCCGTTATATCCTGCCGCTGAAACAGCACCAGGATCAGGCCAATGCCCACCACCAGCCAGGCGGCCAACACCGTGAGCGAAAAGGCCACGCTGTCTACCGGCGGCGTCAGGCCGCGCATCTCAAAAAAGAATTGGGACAATTGGGTGGGCGCATCTGACTGCGCCCAAGAATGGATATTGCTCACGTTGTAGGTGGGGGTAAAGCGGACAATGTGCAGCAGCCAATCCCATTCCAGCCAGGCGGCCAACGGCATAAAGAGAAAGGCCGTCACCGGCTCGATGATGACAAACCCCAACCCGACCACGATGCCACCCACCATAGAGCGCATCAACATGGCGGCAAAGGCGGCGTACACGGCCGTGATCAACACCGCAATAAACGCCAATGCCGCATTGAGCGCATAATCTCCGGCAAACTGGCGCAGCACGGCCGTTGAAAGCGCCGGGCCATAAGGCACACCAGCGATGCGCGTCAGCACGGCAAACCCCAGCCCCACGATGATGGACATGAGCACAAAGGCAAAAACGACCAGTGTGCCCAATGTCAGGAACTTCACGCCGATGAGTGCCGGGCGACGGTGGCGGGGGATGATGTTTTTCCAGGTACCCCACTGATATTCACCGGCAAAGGTCACGGCCGTCAGCCCCAACAACAACATTTGCACCAGCGTATTGGTAGGAAAGCTCCACACCGCAATTACCGTATCCGTCCATAAGGGTGGCGTCACAAAAAAATTCTGGGCAAAGTTCTCCATGGCCAGCGCCATCAAACTGACAAAGGCTAACACCCCCAACGCCCCCACCGGAAAAATCCACAATAAAAACCCAACCACCCACCTGTTGCCCACCGTCTTCTGTAATTCGGCGCGATATAAGTTCCACATGTTTTATTCCCCCGTCACTTCCAAAAAGAACTGTTCCAGACTTTGCCGCTCGCGGCGCACCTGGTAGACGGCGATGTCGTGGGCGACCAGCTTTTGCACAATGGCCGGCGCTTCGGCGTGACCGGCCGCCACCGTGATCGTCTTTTCGTTGGCGACGACGGGCCAGTGGGGGGCGAGTACGGCCGTAGCCCTCTCCACCGGTTCTGCTTCCACCACCAACTGTGTCTGCGCCGCCAGCAAATCGGCCACTGTTCCTTCACGGATAATCTGGCCTTTGTTGATAATGGCTACCCGATCACACACCTGCTCCACTTCGCCCAACAGATGGCTGGAGAGGAAGACGGTCTTGCCCTGTTTCTGCGCCAGGTCGCGGATGAAACTGCGCATTTCCTGAATGCCCGCCGGGTCCAGGCCGTTGGTGGGTTCGTCCAGAATCACCAGGTCAGGGTCATGCAGCAAGGCGGCGGCCAGCCCTAACCGCTGCTTCATGCCGGTGGAGTATCCTTTCACCTGCCGGTCGGCGCGGTCGGCCAGCCCCACCTGATCCAGCATGGTTTGGATGCGGGCGTCGTCGTAGTGGTTGCCGGTGCGGGCCAGCACCTCCAGGTTTTTGCGCCCGGTGAGGAAGGGATAAAAGGCGGCCCCCTCCACCAACGCGCCCACCCGCTGCAAGACGGCGTGGTCAGTGTGGACGTTACGGCCGTAGACAAACAGGGCGCCGGTAGACGGCCGTATCAAATCCATGATCATGCGAATGGTGGTCGTTTTACCGGCCCCGTTTGGCCCTAAAAAGCCATACACCTGCCCGGCAGCCACGCTAAGGTTAATATCTCGCACCGCCTGCACATGGTATTTGCGGCGGCCAAACGTTTTGCTCACATTTTCTAGCCTGATGGCGGTTGTATCACTCATATGACTATCTCGATAAACATGTTCGGGAAGTAGAACGCAGATAAACGCGGATGAACGCGGATTTTAAGAATGGTGTGGGATGGGCGCATGGCGCTCATTGTAGGTTCTTCACCTGACAGCGTCAATAACAGCCAGACGGTATAATTCCGACCGGAGGACAGATGATGAAAGCAGAACAAGATGCTTACGGCCGTGAAGTATACGACTATTACCTGGGCCAACCGGCCGTGGAAATCATTGAGCGCGAGGATGGGTTGGTGGGTACGTCCGGTGGGCCGGCGGCTTATTTTGCGCCGTATGCCGAATGGACGCCGGCGCAACAAGAGGCGATTGGACTGGCGCACGGCCGTGTTCTGGACATTGGCTGTGGCCCTGGCCGTGTCTGCCTATACCTGCAAGAACAGGGACATGAGGTGGTGGGCATTGACAACTCCCCTTTAGCCATCCAGACGGCCACGCGGCGCGGCGTGAAGGATGCGCGGGTACTGTCCATTACCCAGGCCAGCCGCCAGAAATTGGGCGTGTTTGATACCATTGTGATGTTTGGCAACAACTTTGGCTTGTTTGGCAATGCGGTGCGGGCTAAATGGCTGCTGCGCCGGTTTCATGGCACGACGACGCCCGATGGGCGCATCCTGGCCGAAAGCCGCAACGTTTACCAGACCACCGACCCCGACCACCTGGCTTACCAGGAGTGGAACCGGCAGCGAGGGCGTATGTCCGGGCAAATTCGCCTGCGCGTGCGCTACAAAACCCTCATTGGCCCCTGGTTTGATTATCTTATGGTCTCACCTGATGAAATGGCAGCGATTGTAGCCGGAACAGGCTGGCAGATTGGGCGGGTGATTGAGGGGGAGGGGGCGTATACGGCCGTGTTGGAAAAGGTGTGATGATGGCTAAAGAACGGATCAGACCGATTGTGATTTGGCGGAGATTAATCTCAGTAAAGCAAAACTGGCCGAAAAAATGAACACCAGCCGTTCTCAATTGGATCGCCTGCTCGACCCTGATAACACGGCCGTGACCCTCGAATCGCTAGATCGTTTAGCCCGTGCGGTTGGTAAGCAAGTGCGGATAGAGTTTGCGTGAAGTCTAATTTTTGTACGCCAGCATCCCATCCCCTTGTTTGCTATGATAATGTGATAAACTCTCGATATGAGCAAAGAAGAAAAGGTGCTGCTCAAGGTTTTGCGAGGAACGTCAGATGCCAATGTTGCCTTTAGTGATTTGTGTCTCCTGCTTCGTCACCTGAATTTTGATGAGCGAATCAAAGGCAGTCATCATATCTTCACCAGAACAGGTATACCGGAGATATTGAACTTACAGCCAAAGGGCGGAAAGGCAAAGGCTTATCAGGTTAAACAAGTACGTGATGTAATTCTGCGATACAGACTGGCTGACGAGGATGACGATGAGTAAATATAAATATGAGGTGATCATTTATTGGAGTGACGAGGATGAGGCTTTTATTGCCGAAGTGCCTGAATTGCCCGGTTGTGCTGCTGATGGGATCACTTACGAGGAAGTATTGAGTAATCTGGAAACAATCATTGATGAGTGGGTAGAAATGGCCCAGGAATTGGGTCGGCCGATACCAGAACCCAAAGGCCGCTTGATATTTGCGTAGTATGATCTGATATGTAACACGGCCGTAACCCTGGAATCGCTAGATCGTTTAACCCATGCGGTAGGTAAACAGGTGCGAATAGAGTTTGCGTAGGGTCTCGTTGGTATACGGCCGTACCACATCGCAATTTGTGATGTGTTCTTATTGATTTTAGAAAGTCCAATGTGAGCGACACAGCAATCAAGGAAACTGTACAACTGTGGCTAGAGTATGTCAGAGCCAGGCAAGCCTTGTTTACAAAAGGCATTGTCCGCTCATTCAAATCTCCAGAAGCCGATTTCGCGGAACATCTCATAGCGAGCATGTTCAAGGGCGTACTGCCATCTAACAAATCTAATCCCGCCTATGATGTAATTGCGGGTGATAAAAGGATTCAAGTCAAAAGCGTTGCTAAGGCCTCTGATAACAAGAACGGTTACATCATCAAAGAGAAGGACAGAAACAACAACCCTCAAATTGGCGCAACACATTATGCTTTTGTTTTCTTCAACGAATTGATACCAACTGGTGTCTTTCTCGTACCCGAGGGTTTTGTTAGGGAGTTCCACAAAACGCAAATCAAACGTTCCGACCTCGAAAAGAGTGACTGCAAAGTTGATGTGGACTTGAGCATTTTCAAGATGTGAGTTATGGTGGATAAAGGCTTATTACGGCATCACCATTCAAAACATCACACAACCATTCAATTGATTACATGCAAGGAAATACCGGCAACGGTAGGCACGGCCGTAACCACTCCTTTGTGGTGGCTGCGTTTGGGTACGGGCGGGCATTCCCACGCCTCCGGCTCCGTTTCCCGGCGCAGGTCTTTCAGCTTGGGCAGGATGCCACAGGCGAAGCATTGGTGGCGGCAGTCCACCCGCGTTTCCTGCTGCTGGCTCATCAGGTAATCTTGCGTCAGGAACTTTTTCGTCACCGCCACGTCAATATGCTCCCAGGGGAACACCTCATCAATCCGCCGTTGGCGATGCGTGTAAAAATACGGGTCTAGCCCTTCCGCCGCAAACGCCTCCAGCCAGGCATCCTCCCGGAAATTCTCCATCCAGGCATCAAACTTCGCTCCGCTGCGCCAGGCCCGCTCCACCACCTCCGCCACGCGCCGGTCTCCCCGGCTGAGGAAGCCTTCAAACACCGATTCGCGGGGGTCGTTCCAGCGCAGCCGCAGCCCTTGCCCGCGCATTTCATTCCGCAGCAGGTCTAGCTTGGCGTAAATCTTCTCCATCGTATCCATCGGCTCCCACTGGAACGGGGTATGTGGTTTGGGGATGAAGGTACTCACACCTACATTCAGGCTGGCCTTGTTGCCGTGAATTTTGCGCCCTTCGGCCAACACCTGTTTGCACAGATCAATGATCGCTTCCACATCCTCCATCTCCTCCATCGGGTGGCCGATCATGAAGTACAGCTTGATGGTGCGCCAGTCACGCCGGTAAATTTCGCGGGCCGTTTCCAGCAGTTCAGCATGGGTGACGTATTTATTGATGATGTTGCGCATCTTTTCGGTGGCCGCTTCGGGGGCGAGCGTAAATCCACCCCGACGGCCGTCGCCCAAATTATCCATCAACTGCGTCGAAACCGACTCGATCCGCAGCGACGGCAGCGAAATGTTCAGCCCTAAATGGCCGAACCGCTGCCCAATCTTCTCCGTCAGTTCCAGCACATGCGTGTAATCGCTGGACGAGAGCGACAGCAGCGCAATCTCCTCATAGCCCGTACTGTCCAGGATTTTTTGCATGGCCTCCAGCACTTCCGCTACCGGCCGTTCGCGCACCGGGCGCGTCACCATGCCCGCGTGGCAAAAGCGGCAGCCCCGCGTGCAGCCGCGCATAATCTCAATCGGGGCACGATTATGCACCGTCTCCACAAAGGGGATGATGAAATCCGTCACCGGGGGCGGCAGCACGGGCACGATGGTCTTCAGCACTTTGGCCGGTGCTTCCGGCATGTTGGGCGTAATAGCGGCAATCGCCCCATCTTCGTGATAAGCCACATCGTAAAAGCGGGGTACGTAACACCCCTCGATCTGGGCGATGTAACGCAGTTGCGTCTCCCGGTCTAAATGGGCGGCGGCGCGCATGATGCCAATGATTTTCAGAATCGCTTCCTCCCCTTCGCCGATGACAAACACATCAATGAAGGGGGCCATCGGTTCCGGGTTGTAACAGGCATGACCGCCAGCGATCACCAGCGGATATGTCTCATCCCGTTCCAGACTGCGTACCGGCATTCCGGCTAAATCCAGCAGATTCAGCGCGTTGGTGTAGAGCTGCTCGTAGGGCAGGCTGAACGCCAACAGGTCAAATTCACGGATGGCGTGTTTCGTTTCCAGCGAAAAGAGGGGCAGCCCCTTGTCCCGCATAATCGCTTCCATGTCCGACCAGGGGCAGTAGACACGCTCGGCCAGCAGGTTTTGATGTTTGTTGATGATGTCGTAGAGGATCATCAGCCCCAGGTTAGACATGCCAATGTCGTAGGTGTCCGGGAAGGCCAGGGCCACGCGGTACTCAATCTCGCCCCAATCCTTGACAATCTGGTTATATTCGCCGCCGGTATAACGCCCCGGCTTGCTGACACGGGGCAAAATGCGTTCCAGGGCAATTTCGATTTGTTCGGGTGTCATCATCATCATACCTGCTTTTACGAGTTGTGACCTCGATTATAGCAAAGTTTTCGCCAGCTAAATCGGGATTTACAGGCTGTTACTGAGGTGTTAACATCCACAGTACAGGCTGACTGAAACGGGAGTAGCTATGGCTCACCATGAACCAGAGATAACATTGGGAGAATCCAACGCTTCTTACACCACAGAGGAATTGTATCAAGCTCTTTTTGAACAGGCGGGCGATGGCATTTTTATCGCCGACGCGACGGGGCGCTACATCAAGGTGAACCGGCGCGGCTGCGAGATGTTGGGCTACACTTCAGAAGAGATATTGAACCTTTCACTGTCAGACTTGATCCCGGCTGAAGACAAAATGAGAGATCCGCTGCGCCTGGATGACCTGCGTGCCAGAAAAACCCTGCTCAAGGAACGGCGGTTAATCTGTAAAGACGGCCGTCCCCTCCCCGTAGAAATCAGCGCCCAGATTCTCTCCAACGGCCATCTGCTGGGCATTGTGCGTGACATCAGTGAACGCAAACAGGCCGAAGAAGAACGGCTGTCGCACCTGCACTTGCTGGAAAGCAATGAACGCCGTTACCGGGAGATATTTGAAAATGTCTCCGATGTGATTTTTCTACTGGATGTCACCGAAGATGGCCGGTTTTTGCACGCCGGGGCCAACCCGGCGGCCGAACGTGCTTTGGGGGCAACGGCGGCCGAAACCAGAGGGAAAACTTTGGCGGAGCTGTTATCACCGGCTAATGCCGCCGATCTGACACGTGAGTGCCAGCGGTGTGTGGATACGGGCACGGACGTTGAGTATATCCAATCCGGGCTTTCATCCTTTGGGAAGGGCTATCTTTACCTGCGCACCAAGCTGCTGCCGATTCGCAACGAGGTGGGGCGTATTTACCGGATTGTGGGGATCACCGAGGACATTACCGTCCGGCGGCAAATTGAGGAACTCCGCCATAAACAGGAACAGGAATTTCGGGCGCTGGTAGAGAATTCACCCGATTTTATTGGCCGTTATGATCGTTACGGCCGTGTAGTCTATGTGAACCCGGCCCTGGAAAAACTATTTGGTCGTCCCCAACCGGAGATTTTGGGTAAAACGGCCGTAGAACTATCACCCGGCGTACCTGGAGCGCAAACCTTTGACGAGAAGCTCAGGGAGGCGCTAGAAACCGGCACGGCCGTTGAGACGGAAATTTCTGTAACCGATGTGCCGGGGCTGGAACCGTTCCACCATCATCTGCGGTTTGTGCCCGAATATGATCATCATGGGCAGGTGGTGAGTGTTCTGTTCATCGGCCGTGACATCACCAAACAAAAACAGGCCGAGGAAGCGCGGATAAAGTTGGAGGAGCAACTGCGTCAGTCGCAGAAGCTGGAAAGTATTGGGCGCTTAGCCAGCGGCGTGGCGCACGATTTCAATAACCTGCTCACCGTCATCATGGGGTATGCCGATCTTATCGAGTATCGGACGGCGGCCGAGGGGCGCACCATCAAAGACCTGGAACAGATTCGGCGGGCCGGTGAGCGGGCCACGGCTCTGACCCGGCAGCTATTGGCCTTCAGCCGCCAGCAAATGCTGACACTGGCGGTGATCGATCTGAATGACCTGATAGCTGATCTGCAAAAAATGCTGAATCGGTTGATCCGTGAAGATATTACGCTGGCTACCGTTCTCCAGCCAGCATTATGGCCCATCATGGCCGACCCCGGTCAGATGGAACAGGTGATTATGAATCTGGTGGTCAACGGCCGTGATGCCATGCCCACCGGCGGCAAATTAACGATTGAAACCCGGAATGTGTACCTCGATAGCCAGTATGCCCAAACCCACTTTGAAGTTTCTACCGGCCCTTATGTGCTGCTGTCGGTAACAGATACCGGCCATGGCATGAATAAAGAAACCCAGGCCCGCATTTTTGAGCCATTTTTTACCACCAAAGAGCAAGGCAAAGGCACCGGTCTGGGTTTGGCTACCGTCTATGGCATTATCAAACAAAGCGGCGGCGACATTTCTGTCTACAGTGAACCCGGTCATGGCACAACGTTCAAGATTTATTTCCCCGCTGCCAAAGACCGCGCTCCCCAACCTTTACCCTCATCACAAATACAGCCTGAACCACATGCCTGTACGGAGACCATCTTGATGGTGGAAGATGATGACCTGGTATATGAACTGGTCCAACGGACATTACAAACAGCCGGCTACATCCTCCTGGGGGTGCGCAACGGCCGTCAGGCGCTATCACTTGCCAGTGAGTACCAGGAGAAAATTGACTTACTATTGACGGATGTGGTTATACCCCAGATGAGCGGGCGCGAAGTGGCCGAACAGCTAAAGACGCTTCACCCCCAAATGAAAATCCTCTTTATGTCTGGCTACACAAATGACGTCGTGGTGCGCCATGGATTGCTCACCTCTGAGATTGAATTTCTCCCCAAACCTTTTTCACCGGCTGAGTTAACGGCAAAAGTACGGGAGGTACTCGATAAATAATCGCTCCCCTGGTTTGCCAGCGTGAGATTAGGAGATTGAAGACACCACTCTCTCAATCTCCCAATCTCTTCATCTCAAATCCCTAAAGCGGCCAGTCGCGTAACATCCGCTCTGTTTCTTCCGAGTGGCCGCTTTCATCGCGGACCATATCTTCTAGCTGTACCATCGCTCCCTTGTCACCAAACGCTTCTGCTTCCTGGGCGCGGAGGGTGTAATCCTTAGTGGCCTGCCGTTCGGCGGCGAGAACTGCTTCCAGCATCTCGCGGTTGCTATGGGCGGGAGGGACGGGGCGGGGCGTGGTGGTCGGTTCACCACCCAGGGCCACAATTTTGTTCGCCAGGTATTGGGCGTGAAGCTGCTCGTCGGCAACTTCAGTCAAGAAAAATTGGGCCAGTTGGGGGCGGTAGGGGCCGGTGGCTTTGGCGGCATAGGTGATGTATTGGATGATGGCGCTCAGTTCGCCAGCCAGGTCTTCGTTTAAGTGGTTAATAAACGTTTGTTTGTCCATGTTTTCTCCTTGTGGGTATGGGTTAGTGGCCGGTGACAGGTACCAGCCACCGGCCACTAACTCTAATTACTGAACCCAGTGTAGCCTGATGCCGACCGGCGGCAAGTGCCAGATGTCATTTTCTTTGCATACTATGTCTCTATTTTGCAGCCACGGTCGTCACCGGCCTTATAATGCGCCTATGACTCACAAGAAAGCTGCACCTCTACGGTCATTCAGACGAGTCTTCGAGGAAGAAGACCCTGCACTTGCATAGAGGAGGGATTCCTCGCTCCGAAGACTACGCTCGGAATGACCAGTGGACAAAAACTGTCTTGACAAGGAAAATAGACATGCCGATTTTGAAAAATTACACGCAGTTCAACGGCCGTCACTGGGAAACAGGCACGGTACGCAACTATTTTGACTATATTGGTGTAAAAGCGCCGCACACAGCACGGCCGTACAGCGAAGCACTGCTCATGGGCATCAGCGGCGGCGTGGCGATGGGTTACTTTTCCTTCGCCTACGAAGGGTATGATCCCCACGCCCGCATCCTCACGCGCAGCACGTTTGCCCCGTTCGATACCATGCTTTCCCGTCTGGGCGTGGTGCAGAATGTGCAGCAGACCAACAAGCCGGAAAAGGGAGTCGCCAATCTGGTGGCTGCTCTGGAAGAGGGGCTGCCCGCCATCGTCTGGGCTGATATGTGGAGCCTGCCCTACAATGCGCTGTCCTATGATGACGGGATGTGGGCCATGTTCCCGATTCTGGTTTATGGATATGACGAAACGGCCGATCAGGTGTGCATTGCCGACCGGGCGCATGTACCGCTGACTATTACCACCGCTGAACTGGCGGCAGCGCGTGGCCGGGTGAAGAAAGACAAATCCCGCTTGATGACGCTGGAACCACCCTTGCCGGAAAAGCTGCCATCGGCCGTACAGTTGGGTATCTGGGATTGCCTCAAACTGTTTACGGAGAAACCGCCGAAGGGCAGCCGGAACAACTTTGGCCTGCAAGCCTACCGCTGGTGGGCCGAACTGCTGACCAAATCTACCGCTCGCCTGAGTTGGGAAAAAGAGTTCCCCGCCGGCCGTAAGATGTTGTCCGGGCTAACCAATGCCTTTGGCGACATCAACATTTTTGGCAAACAGGGGCACGCCGAACGGGATGTATATGCTGATTTTCTGGAAGAAGCGGCTGTCCTGTTGCACAAACCGGCGCTGACCGAGGCGGCGGCTCATTTCCGCCGCAGTGCGACCGCCTGGGATGCACTCAGTCTGGCACTGCTGCCAGATGAAGTCGCTCCCTTCAAAGAGACCCGTGAACTGATGTTACGGCGGCGCGAACTATTCAACACGCAGGGGAATGGGGCTGTGGAGGAGATGAAGGGGATTGACGGCCGTCTCGAAGTCATCATGGACGAAGTGGCGCGTGATTTTCCATTAGACGCCAGGGGGGTCACGGCCGTGCGCCAAAACATCGCCGACCATATGATGCACATTCACGACATTGAAAGCGAAGCAATTGCCGCCCTCAAAGTGGCTATGCAATAAAAAAGGGACGGCCGTAGGTATTACGGCGTCCCTCTCTTCCCGATTACCACTCTCTACGACGCATTGGCTACAAAATCAATAATCAACTCTACCTCTTCTTCTACGTTGGCCACATTAGGCACACTGGGAATTTGCAGGCCATAGTCGCCCCGGCTGACGGTGGCCGTGGCCGTGCCGGTGAGCTGGGTGGCAGACACGGCCGTCTTGACATCCTTACTCGCTTTTGTATAATACATTTAGTTTGAACTAAACGTATTGCACAAAGGAGGCCACATGGAAGACCAACTCGCCCTGGCCCGGCAGAATTTTATCCAAAATATGAGCCGCATCAGCCATTTTTGGGGCTTTCCCAAAGCGATGGGCGCTATTTATGGCGCCATTTACCTGTCGCCGCAGCCAGTTTCTCTGGATGAACTGGTGGATCAGGTGGGGGTGACGAAGGGAGCGGTCAGCACCAATGTGCGCACCCTGGAACGGTTGGGCATGGTGCATAAACATCTGGAAGTGGGCGACCGCAAGGATTATTACACCGCCGAGACCGACTTTTGGAAAGTGATTCGCGGTGTGCTGCGGGAACGGGAGCAGCAGGAATTTGACCTGGCGCTGCGGGCGGTGGCGGAAAGCCTGGAACTGGCGCGGACGCCGGAAGCGTTGGCGGCCGATGCGGACACGGCCGTTTTCTACCAGCAGCGCATGACCAATATCCAGGACTTTTTTAACAGCCTGGACAACCTGGTGGCGATGCTGATTGCGCTGGATAACCTGCGTTCGGGTACGCTGTCGCGGTTGTTTGGCAATCAGTAGAAATTGCCAATTGGCAATTATCAATTGACAATTTTATGGAGGCAAACCATGACAGAACACACAACCCCCATCCATGCTATCACCGGCGCGTTTGGGTACTCTGGCAAATATATTGCCCGGCGGCTGTTGGCCCAGGGTAGACAAGTGGTAACGTTGACAAATTCGGTTGACCGGGACAATGCTTTTCACGGCCGTATCCCCGCCCGCCCCTTTCATTTTGACAATCCCGACCAACTGGCAGAATCGCTGCACGGGGTATCGGTGCTGTACAACACCTATTGGGTGCGCTTCAACCACAAAACGTTCAAACACGCCGACGCCGTGCAAAACAGCATCACCCTCTTCCAGGCGGCCAAAGCCGCCGGGGTGCAGCGCATCGTCCACGTGAGCATTACCAACCCGGCGCTCGATTCGCCGCTGGAATACTTTCGCGGCAAGGCGGTGTTGGAGCAGGCCTTGATGGAGACCGGTCTTTCCTATGCCATTTTGCGGCCAACAGTGTTGTTTGGCAAAGAGGATATTCTGATCAACAACATCGCCTGGCTGCTGCGTAAGTTTCCGGTGTTTGGCCTGTTTGGCGATGGGCAGTATCGCTTGCAGCCGATTTATGTGGATGATCTGGCGCGGCTGGCGGTGGCCCAGGGGGACAGCGACCAAAACGTCATCCTCAATGCCATTGGCCCGGAGACGTTTACCTATCGGGAACTGGTACAAACGTTGGCGCAGATATTGGGGGTGAAACGGCCGTTGCTCTCCATCCCCCCCACGCCTGGTTTTATTGCTGGGCAGGTGGTGGGCCGCCTGGTGGACGATGTGCTGATCACCCGCGAGGAAATTGAAGGGTTGATGGCCGACTTGCTCTATGTGGATACGCCCCCCACCGGTACCACCCGCCTGACGGATTGGGCGCGCCAACACGCCGCTACCCTGGGCCGGCAGTACACCAGCGAACTGGCCCGCCGCCGCGACCGCCGGGCCGCCTATGCCTCCAACTGACAAAAAAAGCCGCCAGCAGCCCAGCCTGCTGGCGACTTTTTGCCTATAACTCGAAGTCCGATTACCGATTACGGATTACCGCTAACTGCCACGCCCCCATCGCTAACAGGCTGAATAACACCAGGAATATCACCACAACGGCCGTGAACGGCATAGCGGTGGCAGTGGTAAAGGTGGTGAGGGTGACGGCCGTTGGCGCAAACCCCGCCTGCCCCAACAAGAAGTGAGAGAATCCCGGTGCATCCCCTTCGGCATAGCTGTAAACGCCGGCGTCGGCGTTGCCCGTTGCCCGGTTCGTGGTCAATTCCACCCAGGTTGGGCCGCCATCTGGCTGATTGCGGTACACCGACAGATTGGCTTCGGCGATGCCATTCAGTTCACTGCCGGTCAGCGCCCACAGCCGCACCCGCGCCGCGCCATCGGTGGTGGGCGTGATCTGGTAACACCGCCCGGCATAGGTTGGAGACGTTGCGCCATGTTCGGTGCAATACTCGCCTGTGTTCAGATGGCGCACCGTGACAGTGGTGCTGCCCAGGTTTGTGCCGCCGGTAGGAGTGGTATCTATGGTGACGCCGCGATAGCGCACCAGAGCCGTCCCGTCGGTGATGTGCAGGAAATCTACATTGGCATTGTTAACCGGGCGCGTCTGCTGCATGGTCCCGTTGTTGGTGACGGCAACCGCTGCTGTGGGGATGGTGGGCGCATCGGGGATGATGACGGTCGCGCCGCTGTTTACCACTAGCGTCGAAAACGCCGTCGTGGTACTGCCGGAAATGGTTTGCGGCGCTGTGCCGTTAAAAGTGGTCGTTTGTGTCCCAGACGTAAACGTGCCATTGTTCGTCCAGTCGCCGGAAATGTTCACCGCTTGCCCATTGGCATTCAACGTTGCGCCGGTGCTAATGGTTAGACTTCCGTAAATGAAGGTGGTGCGGCGCAATGTTGCTGACGGCGGGTTGGTTTGATTGAGAACAACATTAGGTAGTACATTGAGATTAGTCCCGGCGGTGGCTCCAACATTATATGTTCCTCCAGTTGGCGAACTGTTGTTGCCGAACTGCACCGTTCCTCCGGTAATAGTTACTGTATCGGCAATATTGCGGTAATCAAGCAAATCGGTACTATTGGTATTTTCTCGCCCAATGACGATGGTGCCGCCATCCATGTGGAAGGATGAATCGGTAGAGCTAATATCAAAACTGCCACGACCCCCGCCAGTAGTACAATTGCTGGGTCTATTCATCACAGTCATGGTTCCACCAAACATTTGGAAATTGATGATATTAGTCCCTGCAAAATTGCTGTTGCGAAAATAGCAATGAACATTTAAGCTACCCCCATCCATGACAAGCTCGGCGTTGTTGCCATATTCAAGGTGGTTATTATTATCACCTGAGCCGACATTGTAGGTCCCTTGAGTAATCTGCAATCTGCCATTCAAGGTGGCAGTGCCATTTTGTCCGTTAACGGTTACATTGGGGTTGTCCAGCCATAACCCGCCACTGGCGGGAATGGTATAAGCGGCTGCGGTAAAGATGTTATTGCTCAGGGTGTAAGAACCGGCTAACTTGAGAATGCCATTGGTCAAGGTCAGAAAACCATTGGCGGGGGCGAAGTTGGTGGAGGCGATTTCCACGATGTTGTTGCCGGCCCCGCCCGTATTATTGACGGTGATCAGGTTGAAATTAGTGGTGGCTCCTGTGCCGCTAACCGTCTGGCTGGCGGTGCCGCCAAAGGTTGTCGTCATCAGGCTGTTGCCATCGGTACGGGCGTTGAATGTGCCATCATTGATGAAATTACCACGCACGATCAGGCTGTGAGTCGTGTTGCTGGTTACGGGCACTTGAAACGTACCACCAGTATTAATGGACACTGGGCCGTTGACCGTGATCGTTCGCGCCGTATTATTATTGCCGACATTTAAGGTGCCATTAACGGTTAGGCTGGCAAGGGTGTTTGTGTTGGCGTTGACAGTGACGGTATTCGCGGCAGCAATGATGACATCATCCCCATTTTGGGGAACACCAGCACATCCTGTCCAGCTAATTGCTGTCCAGTTGCCATTACCATTGGAAGTACAGGTGGCCTGAGGCTCGGCGGCGGCGGGGTGGGCGCCACTGGCGGCGGCTAAAAACAGGGCGGCCATTGAACCAATGACCAGATGAAAAAATCTCTTGCGTAACATGCTTTTCCTCCTTGCAGCTAAATGGATGAGAGACGAATTTCTTTTGTGGCAGATCACTGTCCCAAACTTACCAGGTTACCACCAAAGACCGTGCCATGATACCCGAAAATAGACAGGCGTAAGGTTGAATTTTGGTTAAACGGGGGTGACTCTTACACCCTCACCCCAACCCTTTCCCTCAAGGGAGAGGGTGCCAATTCCTTCCCCCTCCCAGAGGGGAAGGTTAGAATGGGGGTCAGTACACCCGGATAGATACAAGAGATCGGCTATCGTTTGGTCACATGATAGGCTTAGCAATTCCTGAATAGGCGGGGTCAGAGCCAAAATCCCCTGTTTGCCTGGTATAAAATAGCGGCCAATGCAACTTTTTGCTTGACCTTATTGAGTGAGAAAACAAGAGAGTGAGTGTGCCTGCGGGGTTTACCAACAATATGCGTCGTCCACTTTTTGCCTGTTCTTTTTGTCTCTTATTCCTGATATTGGCCGGTTGTACCGCTCTCAATGGCGCGCCGCCCATGCCTACGGCCGTGGCCACCGTCACGGCCGTGCCCGCCACACCCACCTTATCTGCCCCCACCGATACCGCCACCGCACCGGCGCTCAGCACCGACGTGCCCACCATCACCCCCACGCCCTACCCCCTCGATCTGTCCATCCGCCCCGAAGATGTGCGCCTCTATCCCGTCCCGGACATTTACGCCGGCGAAAAAGTCACTTTTCAAATTTTGGCCCACGTCCCGGACAACGTGAACCCCACCGATGTCACCGTGCATCTGCTGGTGAATTATCAGGACGTGGTTAGCGGCACCTTAAACGCTTCCAACTTGCAGGGCAGCGGCGTGGGCCTGTTTGAATGGGCCTGGGACACCAGCGGCGCGGTTGGCGACCATCTGGTGCATATCATTTTAGACCGGTATGACGCCATTCAAATTGGCGACGAAAACCGGGACAATAATCAGGCGGTGCTGGAAGTAACGGTGCAAGACCCGGCGGCGCAGTCTCAACCGGAACGCAACGCCGCCTGGACGACGGCCGAAATCGCCTGTTGCGTTTTGCACGTGGTCCGGGGTACGGCGGCCGAACGGGATTTGAACCAACTCAAAGTTGCCGTGGAAACGGCCGTGCAGCAAGCCGCCACCCGTTTAGGCGAACAACCGGCCCGCAAATTGGATGTCTACCTGATAGATCGTGTCATCGGCCAGGGCGGATACGCCGGTTACTCCGTGGTCGTTTCCTACCTGGATCGCAGCTACGCCAACAACGGTTTTCACCAGATCATGACCCACGAAGCGGTGCATATTCTGGATCGCCAGTTTGCCCCGGAGCGCATCAACTCGCTGGCCGAAGGCGTGGCCGTCTGGGCCAGCGATGGGCACTACAAGCCGGAGAATATAGACCGGCGCGCCGCCGCATTGGTCACCATCGGCCAATATGTGCCGCTGGCCCAACTCTTCGACAATTTCTACCCGGTGCAGCACGAAATTGGCTACCTGGAATCGGCCGGATTCGTTAAATTTCTGATTGATAACTATGGTTGGCGGCGCTTCCGCGACTTTTATAGCAGCGTCCGGGCCGGCGATGCCGCCACGCTGTCCGGCGCGGTAGACCTGAAATTGCAGCAGCATTTTAACCTGACGCTGGCCGAAGCAGAGAGCCAATGGCTGGCTTTTCTGGCGCAGCAGCCGCCAGACCCGGCCACCGTAACCGATCTGGAAACGACCGTCCGTTTTTACAACGTGATGCGCCATTACCAACAGCTTTATGATCCCACCGCTTATTTCCTCACCGCCTGGCTGCCCCATCCGGAAACATTGGTACGCGAAGGCAATCCCGCCGACCTGACGCGGCGACCCCGCGCCGAAGTGAATGTGACGCTGGAAGTGATGTTACAGGCCGCAGACACGGCCGTGCGCACCGGCAACTACCAACAGGCCAACATCTTGCTGGACAGCATCGAACGGGTCCTCAACAGCGGCGAATTTTTAGATCCCCTGGCCCGCAACTACCTGGAAGTGGTGCGCGCCGCCGATAGATCCGGCTTTGAAGTGCAGCAAGTCGCCTTAAACGGCAATCGCGCGGTGGTCAAAGCCACCCCCGCCAACGGCGTCAACCTGGTTAACTTGACCATCATCCTTTCCGGGGGAAACTGGATATTGTCGCAATAAAGCGGCTTAGTGCCAGGCAAGGGGCTGCTCGGCTCTGATTGACCGGCGTCGTTCTGCCCCTTGCCTGGCACTGCTTCACAAGATGGATCATTTTGGCTTTTATGCTACAATGCCGCTTAAATAGTGGGATTGACCAATTGGCGAACAAGTGTAGAAGAGGAATCTCATGATTGAAGTGGTAGTAGACAGCATCCGTATCAGTCTGGTTTCGCAGCATCGTATTGTGGTGCTGCGCGAAGTGGACAGCGAACGCCAGTTACCCATCTGGATAGGCCCTTATGAGGCAGATGCCATTACCATTGAGCTGCAAGATGTGGAAGTGTCTCGCCCAGTGACACATGATTTGCTCAAGAATGTGATTGCGGCCTTAGGTGGCAAGGTGTCTCATGTGCTGATTAAGGCGCTGCATGATGGCGTTTTTTATGCCAGCCTGTTTGTGGATATGAAAAACGAATTGAAAGAGATTGACAGCCGCTCCTCAGACGCCATTGCCCTGGCTGTGCGGGTGAAAGTGCCCATTTTTGTGAATGAAGCGGTGATGGATGAGGTGGGTGTGTTGCCTGAGCCGGATATTCTGGAAGAGGAAAGCAAAGAGGCTGAAGGCGAAACGCTGGATGTCTTTTCTGATTTTGTAGATTCGCTGGATTTTGAGGATTTTGACGAGTAAGGGGACACAAAGACCCGAAGGGTTTGTAACCTGGTAAGGTTATGTGCCGCCCGATAGAACCCTTCGGGTCTATACAACTCAATACTATGCAGTTAAACGTGAAACGCTCCGGTTTCACGTTTTGCTTTTTGGTACAATTGCCCCTATGACCACCATGGACCGACTCCCCCCGCACAGCCTGGAAGCGGAAGAAGCTATTCTGGGATCATTGCTGATTGATCCGGATGCGATTTTTGATGTCGCCACTTTTTTGCGCCCGGATGCCTTCTACAGCGCCCAAAACCAGATGATCTATGACGCCATTCTCTCGTTAACCGACCGGCGCGAACCGCTTGATCTGATCACACTGACGGAGGAACTGCGGCGGCGGGAACAACTGGAAAAAGTGGGCGGCGAGGCCACCATTATCAGTCTGATCAATGCGGTGCCAACGGCGATCAATGCGGTGAGTTACGGCCGTGTGGTGGAAGCCGCCTCCCTCCGCCGCAAACTCATCGCCGCCGCCAGCGCCATTGCCAACCTGGCCTACGACGAAGCCGAAGATGTCAACATCGTCATAGACCGCTCCGAGCAAACCCTTTTTAGCATCAGCGAGCAGCGCACCACCCGTGACCTGGTGCCGGTTAAACAGATCGCCCGCGAATACCTGGAACGCATTGAACAACTGCACGAGCGCGGCGATGACATTATCGGCGTGCCCACCGGCTTCACCGACCTGGATCGGCTGCTGGGCGGCCTGAATAAATCCGACCTGATCATCCTGGCTGCCAGGCCGGGCATGGGAAAAACGGCCCTTCAGACTGGAATCGCCCTGACGGCCGCTACCCGCTATGGCAAACGGGTGGCGATGTTTAACCTGGAAATGTCCGGCGAACAACTGGTGCAGCGCATGATCGCCACCGAAACGCGCATAGATTCGCAGCGGTTGCGGCGCGGCCAACTTCAAGAGCAGGAGTGGCCTATCTTCATGGAGGCCATTGGCCGCCTGTCGGAGACGCGCATTTTTATTGATGACACGCCTTCTATTACCTCCAACCAACTGCGCACCAAATGCCGCCGCCTGTATGCCGAACATGGGCTGGATTTGATTGTGATTGATTATTTACAGCTCATGCAGGCGGAACGCTCCACCAATAACCGGGTGCAGGAAATCAGCGAGATTTCGCGCAGCCTGAAGGGGCTGGCGCGGGAGCTGGATGTGCCCGTGCTGGCCGCCGCCCAACTCAGCCGCGCCGTTGAACAACGTCAGGACAAACGGCCGCAACTCTCCGATCTGCGCGATTCAGGCTGTCTGACCGGTGATTCGTTGGTGACATTGGCCGAGACCGGTGAGCGTGTCCCTATTCGTAACCTGTCCGGGCAGAATGGGTTCCGTGTGTTGGCGTTGAATGAGGAGACACTTAAGCTGGAAACGGCCGTTGTCAGCCACGCATTTTCTACCGGCATCAAGCCTGTTTATGCGTTGACCACCCAATTAGGCCGTACCATTCGCGCCACAGCCAATCACAAGTTCCGCACTTTTACCGGTTGGAAACGATTGGATGAGTTGACAACAGCAGACTTCCTGGCCCTGCCACGCAGTATTACCATTGACGCGCAGCCGTCTATGAGTCACGCAGAGTTAGCTCTGCTGGGCCACCTTATCGGGGATGGCTGTGTATTGCCTCAACATGCTATCCAATACACCACACGAGAACATGATTTGGCGGAAGATGTTGCCACCCTGTCTCTTGAGGCATTTGGCGAAGCCATCGCCCCCCGCATTCAGCAAGAACGTTCATGGTATCAGGTCTATTTGACTTCAACACGTCATCATACACATGGTGTTCACAACGCAGTAACAGATTGGTTTACTGAGTTGGGCATCTTTGGTTTGCGGTCCCACGAGAAATTTGTCCCTGAACGGGTATTTACGCAACCAGCCGGAAGCATTGCCGTTTTCCTGCGCCATCTTTGGGCAACAGATGGATGTATTAAAGTGCGGGGGGGTGACGGCCGTGTCTACCCTGCTGTCTATTACGCTTCTAGTAGTTTGTGTTTGGCGCGCGATGTACAAACCCTTCTGCTCCGCTTAGGTATCAATGCCCGTCTCAAATGTCTGCCTCAAAATGGCAAAGGCCGCGATCAATATCATGCAGTTATCAGTGGGAATGCTGACTTACGAAAGTTTGTGACCCATATCGGCACCGTTGGCGCTTATAAATCACATAGTCTCCAACAATTGGAACAATATCTTAATCAGTCGGTAGCAAACACAAATCGGGACATTATTCCATTTACCGTCTGGCGCGAATATGTAACCCCAGCTATGTCCATACTCGACATGACCAGCCGGCAAATGCAAGCGGCTATCAATCAGCCTTATTGCGGGACATCTCTGTATAAGCAAAATCTGAGCCGTGACCGGGCGGCGCGAGTAGCCCAGGCTGTGCAATCTGAACCATTGCAGCATTTGGCCCAAAGCGATGTGTATTGGGACAAAATTGCCTCCGTAACATATGTTGGTGAAGAAGAGGTTTTTGACCTTACCGTTCCCGGCCCGCACAATTTTGTGGCTAACGACATCATTGCCCATAACTCCATCGAGCAGGATGCCGATGTGGTCATGTTCATTTACCGCGACGAGTATTACCACCCGGACACTACCGAACGGCCGAACATCGCCGAAGTCAATATCGCCAAACACCGCAATGGCCCCACCGGCGGCATAGACCTGTACTGGCATGGCAAACTGGCGACCTTCCGCAACCTGCAACGCCAGGAAATCAACCTGTAAATTATGAATTATGAATTATGAATTATGAAAGGCTTTGCGGGATTTCCTGAAGGCAAATTACGCCTTACGCAGATACCTAATCTGTTTTTCAGCGACCTGCTGCCGATTATTGACAATCTGGCAGAACTGAAGGTGACGCTGTACGCCTTTTGGGCGCTGGGGCAGAAAGAGGGCAAAGTGCGCTTCCTGCGCCTGACCGACTTTCTCAATGACACGGAGTTTATCAAGGGGTTGGGGCCAACCACGCAGATTGCCACCGAGAATTTGCTGGACGGGGTGGAACGGGCGGTGGCGCGGGGCACGTTTCTGCACATCAACATCGAGAGCGCAGACGGCAAGATGGATTTGTATTTTTTGAACACGGAGAAGGGGCGCACGGCCGTAGACGGCATCACCCGCGGCGAATGGCGACCCAACCCCGACCAGGACGAACCGATCACCCTGTTGGTGGAACGGCCGAACATCTTCGTCCTGTACGAGCAAAACATCGGCCCGCTCACGCCCGTCATCGCCGACGAACTGCGCGACGCCGAGCAGACCTACCCACCGCGCTGGATTGAAGAGGCTATTCAACTGGCCGTGGAAAACAATGTCCGCAAATGGCGCTACGTCGTCAGCATTCTGGAACGCTGGCGGCAAGAAGGAAAACAACATGGAACCGGCCGGCGAGATACTCAAAAAGAGTTACGCCAACCTATCCCCGATGACCTCAAAGACATCATCAAGCGGTAATACCGCCGCCGAGTTTGATGGGTTGGGCAAACCCGACTGCCCCCACTGCGGCGGTCTGGGTTATGTTATGCCTGACGTGCCGCCCATCCACCCCAGCTTTGGCCGGGCTGTGCCCTGCGCTTGCCGCGCTGTGGAACGGGAACTGACCCGCATGGAAAAGTTGCAGCGCATCAGCCAGATTGGCGCGCTGCAACATTGCACATTCGATACCTTCCTGGCCGAAGGGCACGGCCTGACGCCCATCAAACAGTTGAACCTGAAAATGGCCTATGAACGGGCCATGGCGTATGCCAAAGAGCCTAAGGGCTGGTTGGTTTTCAAAGGGGGGTATGGCTGTGGCAAAACCCATCTGGCCGCAGCCATTGCCAATTACCGCCTGGCGATGGGGCATCCGGTACTGTTCATCAATACGCCTGACTTGCTTGATCATCTACGGGCCGCTTTTGGTCCCAACGCGACTACCGGTTATGACGAACGGTTTGAGCAGGTGCGTAACGCCCGGCTATTGATTTTGGACGACCTGGGCGCGCAAAGTAACAGCGAATGGGCGCAAGAAAAGCTGTACCAGATTTTCAACTACCGCTACAACGCCCACCTGCCCACCATCATCACCACCAACCTGGAACTGGAAGGCATTGAGATTCGCATTCGTTCGCGCATGGTGGATCCCAGCCTGGTGCAAATCATCCACATCGCCGCTCCCGATTTCCGCCGGGCGGGAGTGGATCAGGATCAATCTGACCTGTCTACGCTGAGTTTGCACCACGATAAGACATTGGAAAATTTCGATTTGCGGGAGCGGGAACTGCCGAAGTCACAGTCGGATAATTTGCGGCGGGCGTTGGAAACGGCCGTAGAATTCGCTCAGTCCCCCAAAGATTGGCTGGTCTTCAACAGCATCGGCTACGGCAACGGCAAGACCCACCTGGCGGCGGGCATCGCCAATACCATCGCCAAACAAGGCGAGCCGGTCTTGTTTATTGTGGTGCCTGACCTGCTGGATCACCTGCGCGCCACCTTTAATCCGGCCAGCGGCCAACGTTATGACAAGTTGTTTGACGAGATCAAGACCGCTTCTTTGCTGGTATTGGATGATTTAGGCACGGAGAGCGCCACGCCCTGGGCGCGGGAAAAACTGTATCAGCTTTTCAACTATCGCTACAATGCCCGCCAGCCTACTGTCATCACCACCGCCACGCCCATTGACGAGATTGACCCGCGCCTGGCGACACGGATGCTGGACGGCAGTCGCTGTACATTCTTTTTGATTGAAGCGCCGAGTTATCGGGGTGGGGTGAAGCCGGGGCGGCGGAAGAGTAGTAAGCAGTAAACAGTGAGCCATGGCTCACTGCTTACTGCTCACTGTTTACTGCTTACTGAACAGGTTGGGGGATGATGAGCGTTGTGCCCACCAGCAGGGCATCCGGGTTCTGAATGTTGTTGGCGACGATGATGGCGTCAACGGTGGTGTTGAACTGGCGGGCAATGCTGTTGAGCGTGTCTCCCAGCTGCACGACGTAGATTTGGGCGGGCACGGCCGTAGCCGCTTCTTCCCCACCTTCGCCACCCGTACCAACACCAGCGCCATCACTGCCGGGCACAGAAATGATAGGCAGGTTTTGGGTATTATCTACAGGGGATGTTGTGGCGTCCTGCCCGGTGGTGGGTGCATCCACCGGTTTGCTTTCATCCATCACGGCCGTACTGCCATCCCCCTCCATCACCGCCGGCACAATGCGGTCAAAAATCAGTGGTTGTGCCAGGGCGATCACAAAGATAACCACCAACAGGATCACAGCCAAAACGCCAAACTTAAGATATTCCATCCGCCGCTGCCGGGCCGCGCTTTCATCGCGCACGGCCGTCAGACGCGCATCTACCAATTCTTCTACAGTCGGTGGGTGAGAGGAAGGTGTTGCTTCATCCGCCGCTTCATATTCTGCTGGATACTCTTCGCTCATGGGTACTACCTCCTGCCCGCATCATCGTGGGCCGCAATTTACATAAAATAGTAACAATCTTCTTTCATTTGGTCAAGATGGCGCTTTTTCCGCCGGGCAGTGCCAGGCAAGGGGCAGAACTATTTTGGTTGACCAATGCCGTACACCTCCTTGCCTGGCACTACTGGTCAATCAGAGTTTTCGTTCACCCTTTTCTGTGAAAGTTGGGTCAATAGTGCCGGCACGGCCGTATCCCGCCCCCAAACTCTGTTACAATCCAGTTGACCCTGACGGGAGCAGGTTGGATGGTTAGAATGTATCCAACCTGAGAGGAGAAATGGAAATGTCCCCCAACCAGTTAAAATCGGCTTTTTGGTGTGTGCTGTTTTGTGTGGGTACGGCCGTGCTGCTGACCCTCCTCAGCCATCAGCCCCACCCCGTGACCGCCCAGGATGAACATGCCGTTTACCTGCCACTTGTCAGCCGCCCGATTGTTTTTACACGCGGCAACAATCTCTTGCTCAACCCCTCGTTTGAAGGGGAAGGGGATTGCCAGATCAATCCTCCCAACCCGGATTTGTGCTGGTACCATCCCGGCGGCATACCCGAATTGCAGATTCCCATTCGCTGGGTGTTCACCTGGCAAACCGGGCCGACAGGTTTTGGCAATGAACCCTGGGACGTGTGGGTGCGTCCGGAAGTGCGGGTATTGCCTGCCCAATTGCTGCCACCGCCAGAACACCCGCTTTTCATTTGGGACGGCAACAACACATTGAAGGTGTTCAAAGGGTATGGCGCCATCAGCTACGTTCTTGAGCAGTATGTGTGGCTGGAGGCGGGAACCTATGTGATGGAGGTCAGCATCTTTCCAGACCTGGTCGAGGGATATGATAGCCAGGGCAACAAAATCCCGGCTTCTGACCCGCTGTCTGGTGAAATAGAATTCCGCGTTGGCAGCACAAATTCGGGTTGGGTATTACCATCATTTCTGGATAAAAACACCTACTATTTTGTTTTTGTCATCACCCAGGCGGCGCAAACGGAGATGAGAATTGCCATACGTGGCCGGTACGCCATCCAGAATAACGGCTGGTTTATGGATGATTGGTGGCTGTGGCGGCAAGATGACCTGACGCTGCCACCCGGCGTTTATACCCGCAGTGGGCAGCCGGCCTTGCTGTCGGGAGACGTTGTGCCGCCGGCTGTCCCCTACTCATTCCCGGTTGGCAACCCCGCAATGGGGGCCGATGAGTAACATCGGCACCTTGAAAGAAGGTTCGCTTCATGCGGAGTTGAAGGCGTGGTACGGCCGTGCCCCAGACCAGTTTGAGCAGCCGGTGGATGGCTACGTGGTGGACATTGTGCGCGGCGAGCGGTTGATTGAAATCCAGACCGGCAACTTTACCGCCATCAAACAAAAATTGGGGCGGCTGTTAGACAATCACCCGGTTCATCTGCTGTACCCGGTGGCCCAGGAGAAGTGGATTGTGCGGGAAACGGCCGTTGGCCTCCCCCTCAGCCGCCGCAAATCCCCCAAACACGGGCAGGTGGTGGATGTGTTCGCTGAACTGGTGCGCATCCCCCATTTGCTGGCGCATCCCCATTTCAGCCTGGGCGTTTTGCTAACCCAACAAGAGGAAATCTGGCGCGACGACGGCCGTGGCAGTTGGCGGCGCAAACGATGGAGCATCGCCGACCGCCGCCTGTTGGCCGTCAACGAAGAGGTGGTTTTCAGCCAACCGGCCGATTTTTTAACCTTGCTGCCGGACGACCTGCCCCGCCCCTTCACCAACAAACAACTGGCGCAAACCCTGTCCATCCGCCCCCATCTGGCCCAGCGCCTCACCTACACCCTGCGCCACTGTGATTTGTTGACGGCCGTGGGCAAAGACGGGCCAAGCTATTTGTATGATTTCAATAGGAGATGAAAAGGAACGGCCGTTATTACGGCAAATACAACCGCGTCACCCCGCGCAAGGTCTCTAAATCCAGCACAATCTCAGCCAGGCGTATAGCGCATCGCTCACAATAATCACGATCGTGCAAAACACGGTTCATGTCACCAATTGTTACTACAGGCAAAATGGTTGAGGTATATAGTCGCCGAATCGTCAATTCCAATGAATCCTCATCATCCACTGTGCGCCGGTTGCCCGTCAAAAGCAAATAACCATTTTCCTGGCACAATTGCCACACAACTTCATCATGGGCATCATAAGGCAAATTGACATCTGGGAAAACGCTGAGCATCATCGGGATGAGATCATCATACCCCAGCCGCTGCAGGGCATAGAAAATCTCTTGCGCATGGCGCTCACAATTGTGATCACTGAGAATCCGCTGCACTTTCGCGGGCCTTTATTGCTTGCAGATGTTTTTCTCTTAAAGCATAAAACGCTTCCCGTTCTGGCGTCATGGGCAGTTGCGCGATTTTTTGCCGCATTTCTTCGGCAATGGCGTCGTAATATCGTTTGCGTTCGGCCGCAACCTTGAGGATTTCCTCCAGTTCCGCTTGCAACCGCTCCCGGTGCTGCTCAATATACTCAAAAGCAACCTGCACCTGCATCGGCGAGAGGTTGCGATTCATGCTGATCTCGTAGAGCGTCTGTCCACTGTTCTGTGCTTCCAACACATCATAAACGGTCATGCGGCTCTCACTGATGAGCGGCCCCAGGTCGCTTTCGATAATATGATAACGAGTGGGTTCCTTCGTTTGCGTGATCATGCCGGCATTGTAACACAAATCAATGGGCAACGGCCGTTACCCATCCACATCACACGGGCAGCAAGACAAAAATGGCCCCAAAACGGCCGGTTTTGCCCTTTTCGGCGCGATGGGAGAAAAAGAGGTCGGTGCGTTCGGCCGTACACAATCCAGATTGTTCAATGTGTGTTACACCTGCCTGTTGTAAGCGTAGTTGGTTTGCGAAAGGCAGGTCAAAGTGGTAACGGCCGTTCGCCTTCCCCTCTGGCTTTTTCAACAATTGCTCCCAATCCCCAAACGCCGCTTTCACCTCGCTCACCAACGGCTCATCCACCTCGTACTGCCCCCAACCAATACACGGGCCAATACCGGCCTGCACATTGGCCGGATTCGAGCCAAAGGCGTGCTGCATGGCCCGCACCATCGCCCCCGGCAAATCCACCACCACCCCCTTCCAGCCGGCGTGGCCCAGGCCAATGGCCTGCTGCACCGGATCATAGAGCAGGATGGGCGTACAGTCGGCAAAGTTCATCGTCAGGGCGCAGCCCGGTTCATTGGTGATCAGCCCGTCTGATTGGGGGGTGTAATCGCCGTTGTTGGCGCTGCTGACGCGGGTGACGGTATCGCCGTGTACCAGGTGGGCATGCACGGCCGTGTCATTATCCCGCCCAAACAACCCATACGCCCGGCGGCGGTTGGCAAACACGTTGGCCGGTTCATCCTTCACCGAAACGCTCAAATTTAAGGAGTGGAACGGCGCCGGGCTGACGCCCCCCTGCCGCGAAAAGATGGCGTGTTGGACACGGCCGTCACGCGCCCACAACTCAAACTGAAAATACACAATACCATTGTCACTTTGTTGTTTCATCATAGCCGCAAAATTAAAGCACGAATAGCACGATAGAGCGAGATTGGAGATTGGCGATTGGAGATTAGACCAATCCCTAATCCCAAATCTCTAATCTCCAGTCTCCAATCCCCCTTTGATACCCACGGCCGTCCACGTTACACTTACCCCCCATGTCTGCCTGGCGCAAACTGCCGGAACCGTTCTGGCAACTCTGTATCGTTACCTTGTGGGGGCTGCCGCTGATCACGCCGCTGCTGCGGTGGACGGCCGTCGCCTGCACCCATGACGGCCATCTGCATTACCACCGCGTGGCTGCCATGCGTTACGCCTGGGAGCAGGGACTATACTTCACCCGCTGGCTGCCAGACCTGGCCTTTGGGTATGGTTATCCCTTTTTTGTCTACCGCGAACCGGCGCCGCTCTACGCCGTGCTGCTGCCCCATCTACTCGGTTTACCCCTACCCGCTGCCGAGAATCTGTTTTATGCCTTCTGCATTCTGGCGGGTGGCTGGTTCATGTTCCTCTGGGCGCGGGACATCTTTGGGGCGCGGGCGGGCATCGTTAGCGCCGTGGCCTACATGAGCGCGCCCTACGTGCTGGTGGATGCGCTGGTGCGTGGCAATGCGCCAGAGTCGCTGGCGCTGCCACTGCTGCCGCTGCTGTTGTGGCTCAGCCGCCGCTGGCTGTTGACCGGCGGAACCAGATGGTTTGTCACGGCCGTATTTTCCCTGGCCTTCCTTTCCCTCAGCCACAACATCTCCCTGCTCATTTTCACGCCCACCCTGCTGGTTTATCTGCTGGCGCTGGCGGTGCTGCACAAAATGGCCTGGCGCACGGCCGTGCTACGGCTCGTATTGCTCTTTGGCCTGGGGTTGGGCATGACCGGTTTCTATGCCGTCGGCGCGGTGCTGGAAATGGACGCCGTCACCTTGCAGCAATCCGTGAATACCCGTAACAATGACTTTCGCTACAACTTTGCCACTCTGGCCGAAATTTTCGCCCCCGCTGCCCCGGAAGACCCCACCCTGCTGAACCCGCCGCTGCTTTTCCGCCTGGGCTGGGTGACGACGGCGCTGGCAATAGGGGGGGCGTTGTGTTGGTTTTGGCTAAGGAGATTGGAGATTGGAGATCGGAGATTAGGTGAACCTCCAATTTCCAATCTCCAATCTCTGAAAGAACAACGCACTCATATCCTGTTGGCGGTCTTGCTCACGGCCGTGTACCTCTTCATGTCCCTCGCCGTCTCCCGCCCCCTCTGGGAAAACTTGCCCCTCATTGACTTCACCCAATTCCCCTGGCGTTTCATCGGCCGCGCCGCCCTGCCCGTCGCCCTGCTCGCCGGCGTCCCCTTCCTCTGCCTCAATACCGATTACCGATTACGGATTACCGATTACCGATTACGCTTCCTCCTCCCCCTCGCCCTCCCCCTGCTCATCCTGGAAGCCATCCCCAATCTGTACCCCAACGAGTGCCGCGAAGAGCCATTCCCCACCATCCTGACGGTGCATCAATATGAGCATGAGACCGGGTTAGTCGGGGTTGATCCCGAAGGCAGCTACTTCCCCCGTTCGGTTTTGCAGCGGCCCACCAGTTCGCCGCTGGAAGCTGATTACCAGGCCGGGCAAACGCCGCAGCGATTTGACATAACATCGCTGCCAGATGAAGTGGAATTGGGAGAAATTGTTTCCCATCCACGCGGCGTCACCGTGCAACTCACCAGCCCACGGCCGTTTACCGCCACCTACCTCTCCTTTGCCTTCCCTGGCTGGCAGGCAGCGGTAGACGGCACGGCCGTGCCCATCACCCCTAGCCAGCCCGATGGCCTGATCACTTTCCCGGTGCCTGCCGGCAGCCATACCATCGAAGTGACATGGGGCAGCACGCCGCTTCGCTCGGCGTTAACGGCCGTCAGCTTCCTTGCATTTATGTCAACCATCTTGCTGGCAATTTTTGGTAAACGGTTATCGGTATTCGGTAATCGGTCAGTTTTGCACTCGCCCGACTGCCTACCGATTACCGATTACCGTTTACTGATTACCTTCGCTCTACTGACACTGGCGCTCACCCTGCTTATCAGCCGCAGCCACAACCCGCTGCACCGCCCCGCCTCACCGCCGGTAACGGCAACGGCAACGGCCGTGCTGCAAGGCGGCGAACTGCGGCTGGAAGGCTTCAATCTGTCGGCCAATACAGTGGCAAGCGGTGGTACATTTGACGTGGATATGGCCTGGACGGCTCTGGACTATCCCCGCGCCCAATACCAGACCAATGTCTGGCTTGCCGGGGAAGACGGTCTGCTGTGGAGCGAAAAAGAGACCTTCCGCCCCCGTCTGTATGAAGATGCGCCGCCTACCCTCTTCTGGCAGTCGGGCCAGTGGGCCTGGGACAGCCGCGAGGTGCAGGTTTTGCCCGGCACACCGCCCGGCGTCTATGACCTGGTGTTGACGCTGTTTGACCGCGACACCTTGCAGCCGGTGACGCTGGTGGATATGGCCGGGCAGGTGGTGGGGCCAACGGCCGTCCTCGGCCAGATAGAAGTCACCCCCGCCAGTACCAACCCGGCGTTCGTGCCCCAATACCCACTCACCGCCGCCATCCCCGGCGTGGGCTGGACGCTGCTCGGTTACAATCAGGATCGGGACGAAGCCGCCCCCGGCGATCCATTTTTGCTGACACTCTTCTGGGAACGCAGCGCTGCCCCCGCCGACAGCTTCTCGCTGACGCTGCACGATGAAGCCGGGCAAACCGTGCAGCAGTGGCAACTGCCGTTCACGCCCACGGCCGTGCCCGCTCTCACCCTGCCCACCCACAGCCGCATCCGCAGCCAACACCTGCTGCGCCTGCCGGTTGATCTGGCGGACGGCCGTTACCAATGGCGCATCGAGAATGATACCGTTTTAGGCGATCTGATCATCAATGCCCCAGAACGGGTGATGACGCCGCCGGTTGTGGGCACGGCCGTGAACGCCCCCTTCTCCCAACCCGGCGGCCCCCCCCTCGCCACCCTCATTGGCTACTCCATCTCCACTCCCCAATCGCCAATCTTCCTCTTTTGGCGCGCCGATGCCATCTTCCCCGCCAGCTACCGCGTCTTCGTCCACCTGGTAGACCCAAACGGACAGATCATCGCCCAATCCGACGGCGAACCGGCCAACTGGGCGCGCCCCACCACCGGCTGGCTGCCCGGCGAATACATCACCGACCCCCATACCCTGGCGCTGCCCGCTGAACGGCCGTCTGGCAATCTGGTTTTGCGCATTGGCCTCTACGACCCACAAACCGGCCAACGCCTGCAAACCGGTACGGCCGATTACATGGCGATTCCCGCGCCATGAAATGGTAATGCAGTGAAGGGGTGAGGCGATGAGGACAAGGCATCGCCACCAGACTGTGTGAGCCTCTGTCAGTTGGGCAAAGTTACCCGATTGACACATATATCCTGGTTAAAAATTCCTATACCTGCCTTATCGGATTTTGATTACCATAGCTGCGGCAAACAGCATTCAGGCTGTGTATTTATTGGCAAAAATAAGAGTCGAAATGAGGAAACTATGCCCCAAACACACGAGATAAAAATATCGCCACGGACCTATCCAAACGGTTTGCGCATCTTTGAATGTAAGCAGTGCCGTTATGCTTTTGCCGCCGAGGTTAATAACAAGGGTACCATTCAGTTTGGAACCCGCGTGCCAATTAACCACGGTGACCAAACTGCTTCACATACCTTCTTCCAGACGCCGCAAATCAACCTGTTTGCGGACTTCAGCCTGGATGTGTCACCAGATTAATTGGCTACATAACGTGTAACTTGGGGAGCGCCACATACTGTGCGGCCAGACTCTTTCCTGCCTGTACCATCACACTGACCTCATACATACCTGGCTCCAGCAACAGATTATCCAATCTCAACGCTGGATGTGTTGTGCCATTGCAGACTTCAACGGGCGTCATCAAACGCACATCGGCCCACAATGTTGACAGATTGTGCAGATAACATTTTGCACTGAGCAGTGGTGGGGTACCCAGTTCGGGAACATTTAGGTCAAGTTGAAGTTGGATGGGCTTTGCGTGGGAAACGTGGGCCAGAAACGGCCGTTTCTCTTCTCCCAACACCCACACCGTATGATACGCAGGGTGCTGGCTTAGATGCACAGATTGGGGCACAATTTTTGCTCCGCCAACCTGTTTGACCATTATCTGGGTTTGATCACAGGGCGATGGGGCGATGGCTAATGGTTGGTCGCGGATCGAGACGGGCAAATGGGTCTTTAGCCATTGGGATAACTGTTCAAACTCAATCCCCGGCCAGCTTTCATCTTGGTCCACTTCCATATAGTGTACTCTTGTGCGATATGCGGCTGGCGTTGCCTCTTGAGCCACCTGATATTCTACCACCACCGTTGCTAACGACCGCCAATTTGTGTGGGCTGGCCCGGGCATTTTCGCATTAACAGCAGTTTGGTTTTCTAAAGCCAGTTCGCGCGCCTGGGCCTGCCATGACTCAATTTCGTTGTGCGAGGCGATACGGCCGTCGCTTCGCATTTGCGCTTCAATTTCGGCGGCTGATATTGCCGCCAGATGGGTAAACTGACGCACAGACAGTTTTTCTCCAAACCATTTTTGCGTGGCCGGCCCAATTCCCCGAATACGTGTCAGATCATCTTCTTGATTTCGTGTTAATACCGCCTTCGTTGTCATTATGCACCTCCCACAAAACACGCTGTCCCGGTGAGGTACTACCGGGGCAGCGTGTTGAAACTAATGGATGACCGGAAGCAGCTTTTGTTTAGTCCGCATCGCTGCGATAAAACTGCAACATAGGCCCTTCGTAGTAACCAGCCATGTCGTCAATATGGCCGAGCAGGTTGCGATAGGTCAGCAGCACAACCATCTTCATGGCCAACCCTTGATGTGGCACCTTCCTGCTGTCCAGGACTCTACCAGGCACTGTGAAATTAAGTGCGTATTGACCATCGGCGCTCGGCAGCGGAACATCGGACGTTTCGGGGGGGATAAAATCCGCCAGTGACAATTCTGGGCCGGGGCCAAAGGATTCCAGATTGACGTGGACGTGCCACATCCCGCCGATCATCTCAAAACCCGTACCAGCCAATGACCACTGAATGTTGACCGTCCAATCTCGGCCGGCCTCGATGATGGTGGAGGGAGCAACCCCACCTACTTCTTGAATAGTGACATTTACAAAATTTGCCGCTAAAGCGAAATTTGGGACTTGAATGGGCATTTTCATTACCTCCGTGATTTGGATATGGGAACCTGGATAAAATTGTTCTGCGCTTTTTGGGCCCGAAACGCAAATACATCCCTTTTATAAGGCGTGTCACTTAATTCAAACTTTTTCTGTGCTTAATTAGTGGGAATTTGGAATTAAGTGCGATTGTAATTACCAGGCTGACGAGAAAAGGGCTCCTTTTAGCTATCCAATTTTCTGGTCAACCAGAGAAAAAGTTGAACTTCTGGCTTGGCGCAAACCCATTGGCAACGGCCAATATTGTTCAGACGGTGAGTGTACGGCCGTTTCCTGCCCGAATATCCTGGTAAAGCCGCCACGTTTCTGGTTCCGGCTGCACGTCCAATTCACATTTCAGGCTCGTTTCGCATAAATGATATTGGCGTAGAGCCAGGTGTGCCTGCCCCATTCGGGTATATGATTGCATCAGGCGTCGGTGTGTGCTTTCCTGGCACGGCTCAATTGCCAGCACTTTTCGACAAAACGTTACGCAGGCATTGTAAGCCTGCCTGCCATAATAATGGTCACTTAATTGCGTACACAGTTGAATGTATGCTTCTTGTAACTCTTGCCGTCGAGACAAAACCCAATCCTCATATCTATCCTCAGCCAGAAATTCCCCCCCATATAACGATTCTGCCGCATGGGACTCCCAAACAGCTTGCTCCGGTTGCTCTTTTTGCCACAACATGTTGGCCCGCCTCAGCCTCTGTTCAAACTCCTCTATGTCAACCCACACCATCATACCTGGGTTGAGCAAATAACAATCTTCTTGAAACAAAACGTGAGAATATTCTGGATACCCATTGCGCAGCGCCTGGCGCAAACCATAAATAGTTACGTTCAGATTATTTCGCGCAGAATCAGGATCGGATTCAGGCCAAAACAACTCCATTAGCACTTCTTTGGGAATCGGGTGTTCCCGATGAGTGACCAGATATTTTAGGATGGAGCGCCCTTTACGGCTGGGCCAGTTGTCAATCAAGAGTTCGTCTTCGTAAACCTGGAAGGTGCCCAGGCAGTAGAAGCTGAGAAACGGCCGTGCCTCACCGGCCACATTTTGGGGATAGAGCAAGCGTGGCTCATACTGTTCAGTCAGGTCAGTCGCCTGACCTGCTACGCTCAAAGAGTCCTCAAGTTCTTCGGCACGATTATCCACCTTTAGAAAATGTTTGATGTGCTGCCAAAGAACCGGCAGCTTTTTTTGTCCCTTTTGCCCAGATTCCCTTTCCGCTGACATTTCCTCTGGAACCAGTATAGATTGTTCTTCGATGTTGGGAGAAAGTGACAACTCTATATTTTCCAGAGATTGAAGTAAAAGTTGCAGTTGTTGGCGCAGTTTCACTTCGTTGGCGGATGCTTGTTTGTAGGCTTCTTCATAAGTAGAAACCATCTGCTCTTGCTGCTGGCATGTCTCACACATCTGGCACACCATAGCCAATATGGGCAAGTAAAGTTCGTTTTCTACGGTCTGCGCTTGTAGGGTGGAAAGGTAGCAGAGGGCAACATCGTACTGACGTGCGTCTATTAGCAGTTGCAGTTGCTGCCAGTCGAAATGGATTCGGCCATAACCAGAGACCGCGGTACTCAGCATTTGCGAGTCCATGCTCATCGAACCTCACTCGTTTGATTATTTTTGATCTACTGCTATGATGTTTTAGCTGGAAAAGATGTATGAAGGAAAATGCGCTGCCTGAGGCAATTAAATTATACCACTGTTTGGCTTCACCATAAGTTAGAGATGTTCAAATAATGATGCTTTTTGAGGCACGGATGTCTCGCCCGCGCTCCTACGCAAAACCATCTTCTGAAAAGCTATATGTTTAGTAGTCACCTGCCGCTTATTTATCGTTCATTCAGCGTAATACTGGCTCCAAAAGCCAGACTACAAGCCAGGAAATTCGAACTTATCCGGTACTTGCCGCGCGCCCCATCACCTGTTCTGTGTCACACCCAAACTTGAACGCCTGCTTAACCTGTTTGTCAAAAGTTCCCCCCTTTGGTAACATCCACCCTTGCAAATTTTTAAGAAATGGAGTTGGTGCAGCTATGAAAGTGCTGTTAAAGCAAGATGTGGAAAATCTGGGGTATGCCGGTGAAGTGCGTACCGTAAGTGATGGCTACGGCCGTAATTATCTGATTCCTAATGGACTGGCCTTGATGGCCACGCCGGGGACCATGAAACAGGCAGAAAACTGGCGCAAAAAGGCGGAAGCGCACCGCGCCGAGCAGCGCCGGGAATATGAAGCGCTGTCCGCCAAAATTCAGGGAGTTCGCCTGGTATTCAAAGCCCGCGCCGGGGAAAGCGGCAAGTTGTATGGTTCCATTACCACGGCCATGGTGGCCGATGCCTTAAACGAGGCCTTGGGCACCGAAATTGATCGCCGTAAGGTAGGCGTGGATCCATTGCGCCAATTGGGCGAACACAAAGTGGTGGTTCGCCTGAGCGCCGAGTTTCATCCAGAGTTAACGGCCGTCATCGAAAATGAAACGGAAGAAGAAATGGCGTCTGTTGACGAAACGGCCGTCATGGCTGAGCCGGTGGCCGAAACGGACGAAGCCTAAAGGGCAGTGCCAGGCAAAGGGTAACCCCGTTTTGGTTAACCGGAGTCGAAAAGCCCCTTTCCTGGCACTACTCATCCAATACACCTGAAAAACGGAAAGCGGGGTGAGGGTTTGCCCCGCTTTTTAACTGATATGGACGAACTGGGTCATATTTTGCGTGAAGCCCGTGAAACCAAAGGGCTGACGCTGCAAGAAGTCCAGGCGGAAACCCGCATCAGTAGCCGTTACCTGGAAGCGTTGGAAAATGGCGACTACGACCGTCTCCCCACCCCCGTTCATGTACGCGGTTTTTTGCGCAACTATTCCCGCTTTTTAGGGCTAGACCCCCAACCGCTGCTCGACCGTTACGAATATGGTCAGGGCAAACGCCCCAAGAAAAAAACCGAAACCTTCAGTAACCAGCAGCCCATCGCCCCGGCCTTAAAAGAGCCGCCGGCCGACCAGCCATTTTTTGAGCCGGTCAACATGGAAGTGGACGCCGGTTTCAGCCGCCGTGCCGGTGGCCCCCGTTCCGAGACCATTTTGCGCCTGGTAATTATTGCGGCCCTTATTGGCCTCATCTACCTGGCCGGGCAGCGGTTTATCCCCTTGCTCACCGGCAACGGCGACGGTACAGAACGGCTGACTGAAGACATTCAAGGCGCGGTGCAAAATTTACTCAACCAGACCACGCCCACCCCTGAAGCCACCGAAACCCCGGACTTCGCTCCTGACGAATTGATTAACCCCACCGGGCGTAATGACTTCATCACTGGCGGCAGCAGCGGCGTTTCTACCACACTGCCCACGCCGCTGCCCACCCGCCCCCCCCTTCCCGCCACGATGGATACCATCTTGCTGGAACTGCTCATTTCTGAACGCACCTGGATGGAAGTGACCATTGATGGGCAGGTGGTTTTTAGCGGCATCGCCCGCCCCACCGACCCCAAGTATGAATGGCAGGCCAACGACGAGGCCAAAGTGCTGACGGGCAATGCCGCCGGCGTCTTCGTCACCATCAACGGCACCGAACTAGGCTTCATGGGCCAGCGCGGCGAGTATAAAGAAGAAGTGTGGACGACGACGCAATAAACGAAGGTAATTGGGTAACTGGGTAACTGCGTAATTACCCGCTTACCCAATTACGCAATTACTCAATTACCCTCTCACCCATGACCAAAAACAAAAACTTCTATCTGCTCAGCCTCGGGTGCAGCAAAAATACGGTGGATTCAGAAAGCATGGCGGCGCTGCTGCAACGGGCCGGGTTTGGCGGCACGGCCGATCCCGATGATGCGTCGGTTCTCATTGTTAATACCTGTGGTTTTATTGAAAGCGCCCGGCAGGAATCTATCGCCGCCTTGCAAGAGTTGGCGGCGCTTAAACAGAAAAACCAGGTACTCATTGCCGCGGGCTGCATGGCGCAGCGTTACGGCCGTGAAGTGGTCGAATGGGTGCCCGGCATTGATGGCGTCATCGGTACCCGCCGCTGGATGGACATTGTGCCCTTCATCCAGGAGCTGCGCCGCCGTAAACGGCCGCAGCCGCTCTACCACCTGCCGGATGAAGCGCAAACGGTGGGGCTGGACGAACAAGGGGTCTTGCGCACGGCCGTGCAAGGGGCCAGCGCCTATCTCAAAATTGCCGATGGTTGCCGACGGCCGTGTGCCTTCTGCGCCATCCCCCAAATTAAAGGCACCCACGTCAGCCGACCCCTGGCCTCCATCCTGGCCGAAGCCGTCACCCTGCAAGAAGCCGGGGTGCAGGAACTCATCCTCATCGCCCAGGACAGCACCGACTACGGCCATGACATTGGCCTGAAAAACGGCGCCAGCCACCTGCTGCGCCAGATCGCCCAGGCCGCCCCCGACATCCCCTGGCTGCGCCTGATGTACGCCTACCCCGGCTACGTCACCGATGAACTGATTGAAACCATGGCCTCCCTGCCGCAAATGACCCATTACCTGGATATCCCCCTGCAACACGGCCACCGCGAAACGCTGAAACGGATGCGCCGCCCGGCCAACATCGAATGGGTCTACCAGACGGTAGAAAAGCTGCGGGCGGCCATGCCGGACATCGCCATCCGCACCACCTTCATTGTCGGCTATCCCGGCGAAACAGACGAGGAGTTTGACGGTCTGAAACAATTCGCGCGCGACCTGCAATTTGACCGCGTGGGCGTTTTCACCTACTCCTACGAAGCCTCCACCCCCTCCGCCACCGTTTCCTGGCAGGTACCTGAAGAAGTGAAAGAAGCCCGCCACAACGAACTGATGGAGTTGCAGCAGTCCATCTCTCTGGCGCGTAACCAGGCACAGGTGGGGCGGGTGCTGCCGGTGCTGGTTGAAGGGTATGGCGATGATGTCAGTGTCGGCCGTACCTACCGCGACGCCCCGGAAATAGACGGTCTGGTTTTCATTCCCGGCGAATTGCCCCTGGGTGAACTCGTTCCCATCCGCATTGACGGAGCGCTGGCCTACGACCTGACCGGGCAGGTAGATGTGCTTTCCCCTATTCCCGTAATCGGTATTCCGTAACCCGTAATCCGTGAACCGTAATCCGTTTTCGGATTACGGATGACGCATCACGGATTACGTGGTTCACGTCCCCTTTGTAACAAACTCTTAATTCTTTTAGAACATCGCCTTAATTTGTGTACACTACCCTCGTTCGTAGTGGGCGATTTATCGCCTGCTTGTGACAGAAGGGCGATAAATCGCCTGCTACAAACGCAAACAGAGGAGACAATGATGATGAAAAAGATGATGTATTTGGGAATTTTGTTGCTGCTGGCGCTGCTGATGGCGGCGTGTAATGCAGCAGGCGGGGCGGAACCAGACACGGCCGTGACCTCCTCCACCACCGCCGAAACCGTCATGGAAGAAAAAGATGACGCCATGGCCGGTGAAATGGCCGACCCACACGACGACGCCATGATGGAAGAAGGCGAAGAGACTATGTCCGATGATGCCATGATGGAAGACAAAGAAGACGATGCCGCCATGTCCGAAGACACCATGATGGAGGAGAAAGAAGGCGAGGCGATGATGGAAGAGGATATGGCCGAAGATACGATGATGCCCAAACCAACCTGGCAAACCATCGCCCTCACCGACGTGCGCACAGGCCAGGCCTTTACCCTGGCCGACTTTGCCGGGAAGACGGTGTTCGTGGAAACGATGGCCACCTGGTGTTCCAACTGCCGTCGCCTGTTAGGCAACGTGGCCACCGCCCGCAGCCAGATGGCCGGAGAAGATGTGGTCTTTGTGGCTCTGAGCGTGGAAACCAACATCAGTGATGCCGCCCTGGCCGACTACACCGAGCAAACCGGCTTTGACTGGACGTTCGCCATCGCTTCGCCGGAACTGCTGCAAGAGTTAGCAGCTATCTTTGGCACAACTATCGTCAATCCACCAGCCACGCCCCACTTTGTTATCCGCCCGGACGGCAGCTATACCGACCTGGCTACCGGCATCAAATCCCCCGACGCCATCATCAGCCAATTGCAGGAAGCGGGCGGCTAAAAAAGTAATCGGTAATCGGTGATCGGTAAACGGACTGCTCAATACCGATTACCGATTACCGTTCACCGATTACCTATGAATCAGTTACTCGAAGCCTTCCTCCTCGGCAACGCTGCCATTCTCACTAATGTCTGTGTGCTGCCGCTGTATCCTGGCCTGATCGCTTTTTTGGCCGGGAACGCGGCCAATGCGCGCACTGCCTACGCTGCCAAATGGCTTGGTTTTTTTGTGCTGGCGGGGGTGTTGAGCCTGATGCTGCTGGTGGGGCTGGTACTGTATCTATTCCGGCAGTCATTTGGGGCGATTTTGCCCTGGCTGCTGCCCATCATTTATGCTGTGGTGATTGGCATGGGGCTGTTGATGCTCAGTGGCCGTAACCCCTTTGCCCGCTTCACGGCCGTACAAACCCCCGTCCTGCGCCACCCCTTCGCCGCCGCCTACGTTTACGGCCTGCTGCTAGGGCCGATGACCCTGCCCTGCGCCGGGCCATTGGTCGTCAGCGCCTTTCTGTTGGGGGCGGGCAGCTTTACCAACCTGGCCAACAGCCTGGCCTATTTCATCGCCTTTGGTATCGGTTTTGGTTGGCCGCTGGTGGCATTGCCCTTTGTCGCCCTGCCCGTGCAGCGCCGCTTCACCCGTTGGACGGGGCAGAATTACCAGTTGCTCACCCGCATTTCGGGGGTGCTGCTGATCGCCATTGGCGTCTTTGGGCTGGCGGTGGATGTGGCGCCCAACCTGTAGCCGTGCCAGGCAAGGGGCAAAACCAACCCGGCTGACCAGATCGGTGCTGCCCCTTGCCTGGCACTACCGGCTTCGCCCCAAAATTGTTACACTCAGGCCATGAACGAACTGGCCTCCACCCCTATTGTTGAACTTTTGCCCTTGATTGACGCCGACCCACCGCGCATCGCCGGGCTGATTGACCATACCCTGCTCAAACCGGACGCCACCGAAGCGATGATTGAGCAGTTATGTCAAGAAGCGCGCCAGTATCACTTTGCTTCCGTCTGCGTCAACCCCACCCATGTCCGTTTTGCTGCCGCCCAATTGGTCGGCTCGGATGTGAAAGTATGTGCCGTTGTTGGCTTTCCGCTGGGCGCGTCCACCACCGCCGCCAAAGTGACGGAGACAGAGCAGGCGATTGACGGTGGGGCTACAGAGATTGATATGGTCATCAACATTGGCGCGGTAAAAGGGGGGGATGATGGTTTTACGCGAGCGCAGATCACGGCCGTGACCGAAACCGCCCATCGCCGCCACGCCCTCTGCAAAATCATCATCGAAACCAGCTATCTGACCAACGCCGAAAAAGTGCGCGTCTGCCAGATTGCGAGAGAGGTGGGCGCCGATTTTGTCAAAACCTCCACCGGCTTTAGCGGCGGCGGGGCGACGGTGGAAGACGTGGCCTTGATGCGCCACACCGTCGGCCAACAAATGGGGGTCAAAGCATCCGGCGGCGTGCGCTCCTATGACGACGCCCGGCGCATGATTGCCGCCGGCGCTAACCGGCTGGGTACCAGCAATGGAGTACGTATTGCCCAGGAAGCGCAACTGGCGAAACGGGGCGAAACCCAGATTTTGCGTGTGGCCGAAGCGGTGCTGTATGTGAGCGACATCCCCCGCGCCCGGCAGTTTTATACGCAGGTATTGGGATTGCCTGTTGCCAACGAGTTTGAAGATGCCATCTTCCTGCAAACCGGCCAAAACTCCACGCTTATTTTGTTTGACATCAACAAATTGGAGCAGCGCATCAGCCCTATTCCGGGGCATGGCGCGCGCGGGCGGGGGCACGTGAGCCTCTCCATTCCGCCGGAGCAGATGGATGCCTGGCGTGAACGGCTGCGCGAACATGGCGTGGCCATTGAGCATGAACAGGATTGGTCAGTAGGCACCCACTCCATTTATTTCCGCGACCCGGACGAGAACAGCCTGGAATTGATGGACGGCCGTCACTACCGGCGCGTCTGGCGGCGATTGCAGGAAACAGAAGAACAGGGTTACTAATCCAGATTGGTTCAATCTGGCAGATTGAACCAATCTTCTAGCAGGTCAGGCGGAATAAGGCACAAATGATTCCCACAATAGTTGTGCTTTTTCTTTAGGGACAGTGATGAATACAAAATAATCAGCCGGGTAGAGATAATCTTCGCCACTTTCATCAATGACACGCACATCACCATCCAGCGCGGCTGCCTCATCTGGGATCAGGCGATATACTTTGTGCAATTCCAACGAAGCGGGATAACCGTTATTCGCAATACAAATGGCATATTGGGGGATAATCTCATTCATAAGCGTTAATCCACGTAGCGTTTTCGCTTGAACTCTTTACGGCCGATCCCATGTGCTTCATACCAATGCAATTCTGCCTGGCGTACACGGCCGTTGTCCAGCAAAATCATCGCCACACCTTTCATTTTTCGCCAACGGCCGTCGCCATAAAAATCACGCAATCTTTCCAAATCACGAATAGACGAACCGGTAGCAATCACTTCAATTTCGGTGATGTCGCCAATAATTTCAAACTTCATCGCTCCTTATTTTACAGCATTTTGTCAGAAGATTTATTGACCAGTAGCGCCAGGTATCCTCAAAACTCCATCCCCTCTGCACAAATTTTGCAGATTTGCCCCCTAGAATCAGATGTTATGAACCCTGCCAACGCGCTGATGGCAGCCGGGCGAATAAATTCGCGGCTACATAAGGCGAAGACCGCCTACGCGGTCTGGCCACAGTCGGCGCAGGCCGACTTGGCTCTCTGGGTCTAATACCGAAATATTAGCGCGTTTGGGCCTCCCAGCCGCCGAATGGATTTCGGCGGCTTTCTGCGAAATCTGCGAAATCTTTGATCGTTTTCAAGGGAGTAAAACCATGCGACAAAAACGAATCCTCTGGCCGGTTCTGGCGTTCCTGGCCCTTTGGTTGGCTGCCTGCACCGGCCAGCCAGCCAGTACGACCCAAACCAGTGAAATCGTCACCGCCTTCATCGGCGACCTGACCGCCAGCGCCAGTGCCACCGGGCGGGTCGCCGCGCCGCGCACAGCAACCCTGGCCGTCAGCCAGCCGGGGCGCGTTACCGACCTCTACGTGCAGGTGGGCGACGGCGTGCAGGCCGGCGACCCGCTGGTGCAGTTGGAAACAGAGCAGTTTACACTGAACCTGACGGCCGTCCAACAAAATCTGCGCCTGCAAGAGGCCAACCTGGCCGCGCTGGCCGAACCACCCCATGCTGCTGATGTGGCCGCTGCGCAGGCCAATGTGGCCAGCGCCCAGGCCAGCCTGGACGAACTGCGCGCCGGCCCCAGCCCGGCACAAATGGCCGTCTACTCGGCCACGCTGTCCCTCTCCGAAGCCTCGGTGTATGCGGCGTCGGCGCAGTACCAGAGCGCGGCCAACAGCGTCAGCCAGGCGCAAATTCAGCAGGCGGAAGCGGCCGTGGCCGCTGCCCAGGCCAACCTGGATCGCGCCCGCGAAATCAACCAGGAAAACACCAACCAGCAAACCCACCAGGCCATGCTGGCCGCCGAAGAATCGCTGGCCAATGCCCAGGCGCAGCTAGACAACCTGCGCCGGATTGATACCAGCGCCGCCCAGGGCAGCCTGGCCGCAGCTTCGGCGCGGCTGGAGGGGGCGGAAGCGGATTTTGGCCGGAACACGGGGGGCGCAACGGCCGTGCAAATTGCCGCCGCTGAAGCCCAGTTAGCCCAGGCCCAGGCCACGCTGGCCGACTTGCTGGCGGAACCGACCGAGGCAGCCTGGCAAACGGCCGTCGCCCAGGTGGAGCAGGCGCGTCTTTCCGTGGCCGATGCCGAGGACGCATTGGCTAAGGCGACGGTGCGCGCTCCATTTGCTGGCGTGGTCACGGCCGTACACACCAACGTCGGTGAAGTCGCCAGCGGCGTCGTTGTGGAAATGATAGACGCCGGCGGTCTGGAAGTAGTGGTGCCGGTGGATGAAATTGACATTGGCGCCATTGAGGTGGGGCAAACGGCCGTTGTCACTCTGGAAACGTGGCCGGATGAAGAGATTGAAGGCGAAGTGGCCCACATTGCCCCCAGCGCCGCTAATAACGCCTCCCTCGTCACCTATGACGTGTATTTGCGGCTGGGCGAAACCGACCGGCCCGCGCGGGTGGGCATGACGGCCAACGTGCAGATGATCACCAGCCAGCGCGAAGGCATCTTGCTGGTGCCCAATCGCGCCATTCAGGTGAACCGCGCCACTGGCGCTTATACCGTCAACCGCGTCAACGGCGATACCACCACCCAGGTCCTCGTCACCATCGGCCTGCGCGACGGCCAATATACCCAGATCACCAGCGGCCTTTCCGCCGGCGACCAGGTGGTGATTGGCAATGAGACGCCCAGGGTAACGTTTGGGCCGGGGCAATAGAGAAGTGATGCGTGACGTGTGACGTGTGACAAAGGCCACACGTCACACGTCACGAAGGAAAATCATCATGCGCAAGAAACGAACATGGATCATCATCGGCGTGATTTTGGCGCTTGGTCTGGCCGGGTATTGGCTGGTTCGCAATGGGCTGCCCCAGGCACGGGCGCAGGCGGCGGGGACGGGCGAAGTGGTCACCGCCTTTGTCGGCGACCTGGCAGCCGGGACGACGGCAACGGGGCAGGTCAGCGCCGGGCAGTCGGCGCGCCTGACCCTGCCCACCAGCGGCACGGTGGCCGAATTGCGGGTGCAGACCGGCGACGCGGTACAGACGGGTGACATCCTGCTGCGGCTGGAAACGGCCGAACTGGAACGCGCCGTCGCCAACGCGGAGCAGGCGCTCATCATTCAAGAAGCCAATCTGGCCAACTTGCAGACGCCGGTAGCGGCGGCGCAACTGATGGCGGCGGCAGCGGCCGTAACCAATGCTCAGGCGCAGCTAGATTCCCTGTTGGCCGGCCCCACCGAAGCGGAAATTACTTCCGCCGCCGCCAGCGTAGCCGCGGCCCAGGCGGACGTGACGGCGGCCTCAACCCGCCTCAACAATGCCCGCAACGGCGCCGGCGCGGCCGAAATCCAGGCGGCGCAAATTGCCCTGGATCAGGCGCAGGTAGCGGCGACGCAGGCTACCGAGCAGCACACCACCATTCTGGCGACAATTCAAGATGGCAACGCTCCGGCGGGTATGCTGGATGACGCCGAACTGGCGGCGCGGGTGAATGTGTTGCAGACGAATGCCCAATTAGCGGCGGCGCAGGAAACGCTGAACCGGTTGCGTGCAGGCAATCCCAACGATGTGGCCACGGCGCAGGCCAGTCTGGCCACGGCCGTAGCCCAACGCAATCTGGCCCAGGCGCAATATGACCTGCTGCTGGCCCCGGCTTCGGCCGCCCAAATTGCGGCAGCGCAAGCCAGCCTGGCCCAGGCGCAGGCCAACCTGGACAAATTGCAGCGCGGCCCGACGGCGGCGCAATTGACGGCGGCGGAAGTGCAGGTGGAGAATGCCCGCATCAGCCTGGAACGCGCCCGGCTGAATCTGGAAAATGCCACGCTGACTGCGCCATTTGATGGGGTGGTCACGGCCGTACACGTGCAGCCCGGTGAACTTGCCAGCGGCATCCTGGTGGAGATGATCGCCAGTGATGACCTGGAAGTGGTTTTGAACGTCAACGAAGTTGACCTGAGCCAGATTACGCCGGGACAGGAGACGACGGTGACGCTGGAAAGCTGGCCGGACACGCCCATCCCTGGTCGTGTGCGGGCCATCGCCCCCACCGCAGCCAGTACGGTGGGCAGTTCTCTGATGACGTTTCCTGTCTACGTCACCCTGGAGGCGAATGATCTGCCCATCCGGGTGGGCATGACGGCCAACGCGGCGTTGGAACTGGCGCGCCGCGAGAACGCGCTGCTGGTGCCAAACGGGGCCATCCAGGTGGACCGCAGTAACGGCACCTATAGCGTCATTCTGGTGCAGACGAATGCGCAGGGACAGACCGTGCAGGAGATGATACCGGTGACAATTGGGCTGCGCGACGGCCGTTACACCGAGATCACCAATGGCATCCAGGCCGGCGACCAACTGCTCATCCCTGACCCAACGGCGACCAATCCATTTGCGCCAGGCGGCGGCAATGGGTCGGGCGGCGGGCCGTTTGGCGGCTAGGCGCGTCGGGCAGTGCCAGGCACAGGGCAAACCGTCTTGGATTAACAAGCGCCTGCTGCCCTGTGCCTGGCACTACGCAGGAGTTCATTATGATACAAATGAAAAACATCACCAAAACCTACCATATGGGCACACAGGAAGTTCACGCCCTGCGCGGCGTTGATTTGCAGGTGGAAAAAGGGGAGTTTGTGGCCATCATGGGACCATCTGGCTCCGGCAAAAGTACGCTGATGAACGTCATTGGCTGCCTGGATGCCCCTACCGGCGGCACGTACATTCTGGATGACGTGGACGTGAGCCAGATGAGCGACAACCAGCAGGCGCGGGTGCGCAACCAGCGCATTGGTTTCGTCTTCCAACAGTTCAACCTGCTGGCGCGCACCACCGCTCTCAAGCAGGTGGCTCTGCCACTGATGTACGGGGGACTCAACCGCACGGAGCGAATGAAGCGCGCCCGTATGGCATTGGAGGCAGTGGGGCTGGGGGACCGTATGGATCACAAACCCGATGAATTGTCTGGCGGGCAGCAGCAGCGGGTGGCCATTGCCCGCGCTCTGGCCACCAACCCCAGCATCATCCTGGCCGATGAACCGACCGGCGCATTGGATACGACTACCGGCGAGGAGATTTTGGGCATCTTCAAACAGCTAAACAGCCAGGGCATTACCATTGTGGTCATCACCCACGATCCTGACGTGGCGGCCGTAGCCCAACGCACCATCTGGATTCGGGACGGGGTGATACAGGAGCATCATGCCTGATCGCTGTGGCCGGTCTCAGACCGAGCCACACCGGGCACGGTCTGGAGACCGGCCCAAGCCGAGGTTTTATGAATATCTGGGAAAGTTTTCTCACAGCTTTAGATAGTTTGCGAGCCAACAAATTGCGCTCGGTGTTGACGATGTTGGGGGTGATTATCGGTGTGGCGGCGGTGATTGCTCTGCTCTCCATTGGCAACGGGGTCACGGCTTCGGTGACGAGTGAAATCCAGGCCATTGGCACCAATCTGCTCAGCATCAGCACCAATTTTGACAACAGTGATGGTTTCCAGGCGCTCAGCGCCACCGACGTCGCCGCGTTGTCAGACCCGCTGAATGTGCCCGCCGTGAGCCAGGTATCGGCCATTGTCGCCGGCACACAGGAGGTGATTGCCGGCAGTGAATCGCTGCGCACGGCCGTGTCCGGCGTCACGCCCAACTACTTTGTGGTCAACAACCGGAATACGTTTGAAAGCGGCGATGGCCTGACGACCGCCGACGAAGAGACGCGGGCGCGGGTGGCGGTGTTGGGATCAGATGCCGCCGCGACCCTCTTCCCCAACTCCTTCCCCATCGGCCAGTCGGTGCGCATCAACGGCGTCAGTTATGCGGTGGTGGGTGTGTTGGCTGCGTCCGGCAGCAATTTTGGCAGCGGCGACAGGGATGTATATATCCCCTTGAGCACGGCGCTGGCGCGGCTGTACACCGACCGCACCCGCACCGGTGAACGAGCCATCAACCAGATCATCGCCCAGGCGGCCAGCGAAGCGCAAACGGATGCGGCCATCGCCCAGATCACGGAAACGCTGCGCCGCGAACATGGCATTATCTATGCGGCCGATGACGACTTCCAGATTTTCAGTCAAGCGGATTTGCTGCAAACGTTTAACACCATCACGGCTACGCTGACCGCATTTTTAGGCTCCATTGCCGGGATTTCGCTGTTGGTGGGCGGCATTGGCATTATGAACATTATGCTGGTGAGCGTGACAGAGCGGACGCGGGAGATTGGTATTCGCAAGGCGGTGGGGGCGCTGAAGCGGGACATTCTGGCGCAGTTTTTGTTGGAATCTATGGTGTTGAGCGTATTGGGTGGTTTGCTGGGGATTGCCCTGGGCTGGAGCATTGCCCAGATTGCCAGTCTGGCGCTGGACGTGACGACGGTGGTGGATGCGGGTACGATACTGTTGTCTACAGGTTTTGCGGCGGCGGTCGGGCTGGTATTTGGTATTTATCCGGCCTGGCGGGCGGCCGGGCTGCGGCCGATTGAGGCGCTGCGGTATGAGTAAAACGTGAAACGTGAAACGTGCCCCGTGACTTTTCACGCATCACGTTTCACGTTTCACGTGTTGTTGGAGTGCGACAGTTGAAAGAGCGGATTTTGGTGGTGGATGATGATCGGGAAGTGGTGCGGCTGCTGCGGGCTTATCTGGAGCAGGCGGGGTATGAGGTGCTGGTGGCCTATGATGGCGAGACGGCGCTGCATAATCTCCGCCGCGAACGGCCGGATTTGCTGCTGCTGGACTTGATGCTGCCGGATCGAGATGGGTATGAGATTACGCGGATTGTGCGCGCCGATTCTCATTTGGCCGCGCTGCCCATCATCATGCTTACAGCGCGGGTGGAGGATACGGACAAAATTGTGGGGCTGGAAATGGGGGCGGATGATTACGTGACCAAGCCGTATAACCCCCGTGAGGTGGTGGCGCGGGTGCGTGCCCGCCTGCGCAAACCGGAACTCTTACGGCCGCAAATCCTCCAGGTGGGGGCGCTGCAAATGGACATTGGCCGGCGGGAGGTGACGGTGAATGGCAAAGCGGTCAGCCTGACGGTGACGGAGTTTGATCTGCTGCGGGTGTTGCTGGAACAGGCGGGCTATGTTTTTACACGCAGCGAACTGATTGCTAAAGGGCTGGGTGCGGATTACGAGGGGCTGGATCGCACATTGGACAGCCACATCCGCAACCTGCGCCACAAAATTGAACCCAATCCCAAACAGCCCACTTTTATTCAAACCGTGCATGGGGTAGGATACCGTTTGGTCAACAATGAAGAGTGAGTCCATAGAAGAAGTCACCACAGAGACACGGAGGCACCGAGTTTACTTTGGTCAAATTCCTCTGTGCCTCTGTGGTTTTTCAGTATGAATCGTCTTTGGGTCCGTTTTAGCCTGATCATTTTGGGGGTGATTTTGTTTGTGTCCCTGGCCCCTTTTTTGTTTCGGGGTCTGATTTTTTCGTTTTTGGGGCCAGAGTTGAGCGAAACGGAGCGTCTCTTCCCAGAGGTGTTGGAATCGTTGCCGCCAGAAACGGCCGAGCGCATCATGCAGTTTCTGCTGGCAGATTTGATTGCCAGCCTGACGGCGTATGTGGTAGTCAGCGCGGCGGCGGCGCTGCTGGTGGGGGCGTGGGTGGGGCGGACGTTGACACGGCCGTTGCAACAACTCGAACAGGCCGCCAACGCCATTAAAGCGGGGGAGTTGAACCAGCAAGTACCCATTCACGGCAGCCAGGAAATGGTGGCCATGGCCACCGCTTTTAACGAGATGGCCGCCCAACTGAGCCAGGCGGAAACGCTGCGCAAAAATTTGCTGGCAGATGTAGCCCACGAACTGCGCCACCCGATTCATATTTTGCAGGGCAATTTGCAGGCGATATTGGATGATGTGTATCCGTTGTCTAAAGAGGAGATTGCCCGACTGTCTGCCCAGACCCACCATTTGACGCGGTTGGTGCAGGATTTACATGATCTGGCGCAGGCGGAGGCGCACCAGCTTCCCTTACAGCGGCAGGCGATGGAACTGGCGGATGTGGTTAAGGAAGCGGCGACGACGTACCAGCCATTGGCGCACGGCCGTGACATTGACCTGCACGTGGAGCTATTGGGGGCGATCCCGACCATCCAGGGCGACCCGGCACGGCTGCGCCAGGTGATGCTCAATCTGCTGGATAATGCCCTGCGCCATACGCCGGATGGCGGGCGGGTGGTGGCGACGGTGCAAAAACAGGGTGATTGGCTGGCGGTGCGGGTGCAGGACAACGGCCGTGGCCTGAGCGCCGAACAGTTGCCCTATGTGTTTGACCGCTTCTACAAAGCCGACCGGGGCCGCGACCAGAGCGGCGCCGGCCTGGGGCTGGCCATTGCCAAAGCGGTGGTGGAGGCGCATGGGGGGAGGATCACGGCCGTGAGCGCCGGGCCAGGGCAGGGCAGCACCTTCAGTTTTTTGTTGCCCGTTCTCGCCACCAGATAATCACAAAGCTGAGAACCAGTCATAGGAAAGTCAGCCAAAGCTGCGAAGCGACCAGGTCAAACAGGGCATCGAGTACGGCCGTGCTAAACAAGAATGCCAGCCACCGCCCCAAACGTCACGCCCGTCACGTCGCACTCCCTTCCCCTCTGACTTTTATTGTTGTACTGCCTGCTCGAAGGTTTCGATAGCCCATTGGTTGATGCTTTTGCCGCTTACTTCTGCGGCCGCAGCTACGGCCGCATGGGTCTCCGGCGGAATACGGAGCATCAGTTTGCCTGAGTAGGGTTTCTGCGGCGACCGGCCGATTTTTTCACACGCTTCCAGGTAATCATCAACTGCTTCTTCAAAGGCTTGCCGCAGCTCTTTCACCGATTCAGCATGAAAGCCAATGACATCGTGAATGGCGGCAACATGCCCAATAAAACAGCCATCCTCATCACTATACTCAATTCGCGCGGCATATCCTTTATAGATCATGGTATTCATGGTTTGATTCCTGCCTGTTCTAAAAAAGAACGAGCGTCACGTATCTGGTATGGTTTGGCCTCTTTCTGAGGGTGGGGACGGTGGAATGTGGCAATGACCCCTTTTAGCTCAAACCGTACCCGCGAACCTCGACCTTCAATGACTGTAGCGCCCAGAGCAACAAAAAGTGACTCGATCCTGTTCCACTCCAGAGTGGTAGGCACAGGTTTTGCAAAAATAGCCTCCAATGTTTTCTGGTGCTGTTTATTCATCGAGGTTTATGATAGCAATATTCGCTATCATGTGCAACTTGCTTACCCCTTCACCGCCTTCACCCGCTGCTGTCCGTTCTGCGGCGCGCCGTTGGCCGGGGCGGGTGGCGGCGCCTCCTGCGCGTATAGTTTGCTCAGGCTCTTTTGGCGGGCCACCCAGAGGCCAACCAGCCCCAGGCGCAGTTCATACTGCACGGTGGCCCCGTCGCGCACTTCGCGCATGATTTCGCGGGCGACCAGGGTGTTGAGCGCGGCCGTGACTTCCGCCGGTTGCAGGTGAATGCCATACGGTTCCAGAAATTGCACAAACTCCTGGGGATGGAAGGGATGGGGGCGTTCGGGCATGTGGGCGACGGCCGTTAGAATCGCCCGTTCTGTGTAAGATGACCGCTGCCACAAATAGGCAAAATGCACTTCGCCTAACATCAACATCTCGTCCAGCGCCGTGTTCACGTCGGAAATGGTCACATACCCCTTGCGCTGGTTGTTGGCCTGCTGCACCAGCGTGTAACAAACGAGCTGCAAAAAGTAAGGGTGCCCGGCGGTAACGCGCAAAATTTTGTCCAGCGCCAGGTCATCATAGACCAGGTGGGGGGCTACCGGCTCCGTAATCAGCCGGGTGGCGCTCTCCTCGCGCAGGTAGGTGATGCGCTGGTAGAGGGCGATATTGAACAGCACCGACCAGTAATCGGCGCTCATCTCTTCCAGGCGGCGGGTGCCCACAAAGACGAAACTCAGCCCCTCGCTGTGCTGCATCAGGTGGCGCAGGAAGTTGAAAAAGGTGGGCGGCAAAATGCCATCATCCACCAGATGTTCAAAGGCTTCAAATTCATCAAACACCAACAATAGATTGGATTCAGGCGGCAGCAAGGCGTGGGCAGCGGGCAGGAAATGGCGTTGCAACAGCCCAACCGGGTCAATTTCCCATGTGCTTAGTTCCGGTACGGCCAGTTCGATGTCCCGCGCGGCCAGTGTGTCGGCAATCAGCCAGGCCAGGTCGTGGAAGAGGGCGGCCATGCCGGGCACAACACCAAGCGACTGGCAGTCAATGTAGACCGGGATGAGGTGGGGCGGCAGGTATCGCTGTAAATTGAGCAGGGCGCTGGTTTTGCCGGTGCGCCGCTGGCCGATGAGGATGAGGACGTTGCGCTGTGACCAGCCGCCGGCATTTTCGGCAATAAAGTCAAAGAGCCATTCACGGCCGTAAAACATGGCGCTGTTCTGGCGTAAGGGCGTTCCGGGCCGGTAGGGGTTGGGAATGGGGGTGAAGTCGTGCGCTGGCGTCAAAATGGACACGCGGTCGCCAAAGGCCATCTGCCGGTCATTTTGGTGACGGTCGTCAAACGTCACCGTCAGTTCCACCCGGAAGCGGTCAAGCACCTGCGGCCGAATGTCAAAGGCGACCGTGCGCGTCTGGCCTGGCGGCAGGAAGGGGATGGTTTCGGGCAGGCCGGTGTAGGCGTAAGCCGGGTCATCCTTGAGAACGGCCATGATGTTTTCGGCGGGGGCACGGCCGTGATTGCTCATCTCAAATGTCAATTGGCTGGCGGTATGGGGCACAATGCGCCGCGTTTTCAGCCGGATTACCAGTTCCGCGCGCCCTTCCAGCTCTTCCCTGGTGGCCGTGACCAGCCCGGCCCACCGTTCGGCCAGGGCCAGCGCCAGTGGCTTTTCCAGGGCGGTATCATAGTCGCGTAAATCCTGGCGCACGGCCGTGAGCTGCTGCGCGGCCTCATGCAAATAAACCAGCCGGTCATCGGGGCGCTCCACCCGTTCACTGTCGCGGATGGTGGTCAGCGCCGGTAACAGGGCGTGTAATGAAGGCGACCAATAACCCCAACTATCCAGCGACGCCAACAACTTCTGCAACTGTGGCCATTCCAGGCTTAATTCCGTCAGTGAGGGGGCGGCCAGCAGTTCGGCGCCGGATTGGAACAACGCCTGCCAGCGATCCAACGCCTGCCAGCGGGGTTCCAGGGGGGTCGCCTTGTCCAGCGCCCCCAAGATAAGCGGCAGCCCGGCCTGGGGGCGGTCGGCCAGTAAAAAGAGGCCATCGGCCAGGCTGCTCACCAGTTCATCATGGCGCTGCCGCGCCAGACCGGAGAGGGCCAGTAAGAAGTCGGGCGAGCCGCCGGTGCCAATGTACCGGCTTTCCAGCCGCACCAATGTTTCCGCGGGCCACTGCTTCAGCCGCCAGTATAAACGGCGGGTACGCATGGCCGGCGACTGCACCTGCCGCAAAGCGACCAATCCCACCAGGCCAACAAACAGTGCCACCAGGAAGGGGAGGGCGGTGGAATTTGGGGGGGGCAGCAGCGCCACGATGGGTTGCGGGCCGGCGGGCGGATAAATGAAGCCGCTGTGGGAGTCGTCGTTGTAATAAATGCGGTAACGGACGCCTTCGGCAGAAGCGGGGGGGGGGGGCACGTTCCATGTGGCCGGCCCGTTGCCATTATTCAGCACGGATTCGCGTTGGGCCGTCCATTCACCTGTTTCCGGGTCTAGCAGATCCAGCCGCAGCTGCACGGCATCGTTTTCCGCATCCATTACCGCCACGCTAAACCCATACTGCCCCGGGCTGACTTCTGTGGTGGGATTGGTGAGCAGTGGGGGGCGATTTTCTTTGGTGTTGAACAACTGCACTTCGCCGTTTTCGGTGACGACCAGCAAGTCGGCGCGGTTTTCCTGGCCGCGCCGCAGGGCGGTGATGGCAAAGACGCCGCTGGTCAGGTTGAGTTCATCCAGGAATTGGGGTTTGGGGGAGATATTGGTGAAGAGGCGCACACGGCCGTTGGCGTCCCCCACGGCAAATTCAGCCAGCCGGTTGCCATCCAGATCGCCCCAATAGAGCGTGGTCAACTGCCCCAGCCCGTTTAGTGCCCAGGTGATGGCCGGTTTGTTGTCTTGCACGGTGAGGTGCAGCAGTTCGTTGCTATCGGTGGAAACAAGAAATGATTCGGCCCTGCTCCGGGCAAAGGCTTCCTGTGCCAGATCATTGGTGGGGATGATGGCCAGGGCACGGCCGTTCAGCGATTGTGGCCAGGGGGGCAGCAGAATACCGCGCCAATTCAACCCATAAGACTGGTCGGCCAGCACCAGGATGCGGTTGGCTAATTCCACGCCGGGTTGGTTCAGCTTAAAAATGGATTGCACCGGGGCGTGGGCAAAGGTGGCGATGGGTAATGCCTGTAAACGGGAGCCGATGGTGAGGGCATAGAGATGATGGGCAGTGGCGGCCAGAACGACCGGCTCACCGTCAGGAGTGTCTAGCACCAATAGCTGTTGGATGGGGTGGTTATCGTCTTCTGTTTGCTCCAGATTGGCGCGCCAGGTAATGGCGCCGGCGGCGTTGATGAGGATGATCTCCCCGCGGGCGGTGCTGACCAGGATTTCCGGGTCGCCGCTGCGGTTAACATTTTCTACCAGCAAGTCCGTCAGGGGCGCATCCAGTTCCACTTCCCAGATGCGTTCGCCGTTGGTGTGGCGCAGTTCCACCCAGCTTTGCACATCGGCCGGGTCAGCGGTATTAAGGTCGCTGTTGTTACGCCCCACTACGATTGCCGGCGACGGCGCTGCCGGGCTGGTGCGTTCCAGATAGGCCAGTTGGGTGATGGCGCCGCCCGGCGCGTGCAGCCATTCCAGCACGTTGCCGTTCACCAGGTAGTGCAGTTTGCCGTTTTGCGCGCCCAGGAGGAGTTCGTCACGGCCGTCTTTGTCAAAATCTACTACCAACACGGCGCCTGGGTCGGCGTCTAACAAATAGTCCCATTCGCGGGCAATTTCGGCCGCGCCTAACCCCAGCCCTTGTAGTTCAACGGTGGCAAAACGGGTGAGAACCAGTTCACTGCGCCGGTCGCCGTTGATGTCGAGCAAGAAGGAGAGGGGGGTGCTGCCCTCACCGGCGGTGAAGGTGGTCACTTCCAGGCCGTTGGGGTCTAGCAGCTTCACTTGTTGCTCGCCGCCGGTGATGGCGTGTGGCCCCAGGTTGGCTGCCAGAATGGGGCTGCGGATGTCGGGGGTGTAGGGCACGGCCGTGAGACTGAGAACGGGACGACCGGCGTCGGTGGTGAGGCGGCGCGTCCAAAAACGACGGCCGTCGGCGGCATAGGCCACCACCATGCCCGCCTCTGTGCCCACTAACAGCGCCGGGCCTTCGGGGAAGTGGGCCACGGTTAGCGCCGTAATTGGTTTGTTGAGGGTGCGCGGCCACCAGGGACGCTGCCGGTTGGCATCATACAGGTGCAACTGGCCCCAATCGGTGCCTACCGCAATGTGCAGGGCGCCATTTTCGCCAAAGGGAACCAGGGCGACGGCCGTGATATGCCCGGAGACGGCGGGCGCATCTTCCCACAGGGCACGGCCGTCGGCGTCAAAAAGGAATAGTTCGCTGAATCGTTTGCCGGGGTTAAAGAGGCCGAGCAGGATTTCGGCACGGCCGTCGCCGTTTACGTCGCCCACCTGCATTTGTGGCCCCACATCGCCGGTATGGCTGATGTGGTCATCCAGGCGGCGCAGTAAATCGCCCTGTTGGTCATACAGGTGCAGCAGGCCATTGTCAAAAAGGATAAGAATTTCATCACGGCCGTCGCCGTCCATGTCGTAGGGCACAAGCTGGCGCGCTGTGGGCAATGGAGCGTCGCTGGCAGTAAAGGCCAACGGTTTGCGCCAGCTTGCCTGGCCATCCTCGTTGAGCAAGATCAGCTGATTATCGGCCGTAACCAGCGCCGTTTCCCGCAATGGCCGGTCCGCGCCATCGGTGTTGAGGGGATGCAGGGTTAATACGGGGGCGGCGGCGGTGTAGCTCCATTCCAGCAGGGCATTGTGGGCATTGAGCAGGTATACACGGCCGTTTTCGGCCGCCAACAGCAGTTCCATGACGCCATCGCCGTTCATGTCGGCGGGGATGACGTGCGTCAGGCGGCGGGCGGCGGAGTAGCGCCAATAGGCGCTGTCGGTGGGGGAGGATTGGGCGTGGAGGGGGGAGGGGTACGGCCGTGTGGTCAGCACGGCCAGCAGCAAGGCCAACCCACCAATCACCCACTTCACCCATCTCCTTTGCCGTTTCACCAGGCCATTATACCTAAAACAAAAGTACCGGTGATGATTTATCGCCTTCCACTATTCGTTCGCTTACAATGAGAGGGGTTTTCTGTATCATCCCAATAAATGGAGGTGAGCGGCGTGCGCATCCTCAGATGCGCATCTAAGGATGCACACGTCGCCACGAGATATTGAGAAGATACGGTTTTCTTTAATAAAGGCAGATCAGATGATGTGATGATGTGGTGTCCCCGCAATCTCCAATCTCCTGATCTCCAATCTCTATTTACCCAATCACAACAATAAGGAGTGAATCATGTCTCGAAAAATAAGTTTACCCATCATTCTACTGGCGCTGGTTTTGATATTGGCTGCGTGCGGCGAGCCGGCCCCCAAATATGAGGCCGGCGACGTGCTGCTCAACGAGACATTTAGCGAACCCGCCGCCTGGGAAACCTTTGTCAGCGGCGATTCGGATTTACAGGTCAGCGATGGCGCGTATCACATCCAAACCGGGCCGGGTGGTTATATTTGGGGGCTGAATGAAGCCGAGCATACCAATGTGGAAATGGAAGTGACCACCCGGCAGCTTTCCAGCCACGACAACAATGCCTATGGGCTGATGTGCCGCGCCGACACCAGCAATGATGGCGATGGCTATTACTTCCTCATCAGCGGCGACGGATTCTACTCTATCCGCAAAGGACAGGGGGATGATGTGGTGGCGCTGGTAGATTGGACGGACAGTTCGGCCATTAACGAAGGGCAGGCCACCAACAAAATCCGCGCCGTCTGCGCCGGGGATTATTTGGGGATGTGGGTGAATGACAAATTTGTCTCGGAATTCCGGGACGCCAGCTACACCAGCGGCTTTGCCGGCCTGGCGGCCGCCGCTTTTGAAGGCGGGGACGCCGACATCACGTTTGATGATTTGACGATTAAGGTGGCCGCGTTGACGCAGTAACGGCCGTTCTCGTGAAGGGGGCACTGCCTATATGATGGTGTGAGGTGAGGGTGTCCACGGAAGGCCGTGACCACCCTCACCCTTTTCCGCTATAATACCCTCAATCAACCGCCCAATTGATGCAAAGGAGATGGTGTGATGGTGATGGAGATGACGGCCGTAAAAAGCCCAACCAAAACAAAACATACCTGGCCGCCGCCGCAGGGGGCCTGGCGCTATGAAGATTATTTGCGCCTGCCGGACAATGGTTTTCGCTATGAAATCATCAAAGGAGAGTTGTTCATGTCGCCTGCGCCAACCATTCAGCATCAACGCATTCTGTTCAATCTCATCAAACTCATGGGCAATTTTTTAGAGCAGCACAAAGTTGGCGGTGAGGCGTTGGCAGCGCCGGTGGATGTCAATTTGCCCGGCGTTTCTTCCACCGTGCAGCCAGATTTTCTGTATGTGAGCGACGGCCGTTTGCATATTGTTCGTGAAAAGAGCATTGAAGGGCCGCCGGACTTGATCGTGGAAATTTTATCGCCGGGCACGGCCGTGTATGACCGCCAGACCAAATTCCAGGCCTATGCCGCTGCGGGTGTGCGCGAATACTGGCTGGTGGACCCGGACGGCTGCACGGTGGAAGTGAACGTATTGCGCGGGCAGGCGTATGCCCCGTTGGGCAACTTCGGCCCGGCGGATCAGATGCGGTCAGAGGTGCTACCAGGGTGGGACACGGCCGTGTCTGCCCTCTGCCCTTCGTAACAACCCGCTACATATTTTGTTTGTTTCACTGTCGAAACCATGCAAATCATTTACAGCCGTCACGCGCGTCAACGAATGAAACAACGTAAGGTGACCGAGCAGCAAGTTGAAGAAACACTCGCCGATCCGGATGAAATCGTACCAGGTGACAATGGTGGTGATATGGCAATTCGACGTTACCACGAACGTGAAGTACGAGTTGTCTATAGTGAACAGTCAGACGATGTATTTGTTGTTTACACGGTTATCAAACCCCGTGTACAAAACAGGTGAACGATGCAAATCGATTATGATCCCCAGGCTGATGCCCTTTACATTCATCTACGCCCAGGTAATGTAGATGATACCCAAGAGGTCAATAAATATATCTATGTGGATGTGGACGAAAATGGGCTACCTCTTGGTCTGGAAATTCTGTTTGCCAGTCATATATTGGCAAACAAAGATATGACCAGCGTCACGTTTAACGTAGGCCATACAGCGCCTGCTGCACACTAAAAATAAGCGCAAGGATTTCGAGAGACGATAAGGTCTTTATTTTTTCGCCATGACTACAGCGGATAAAGGATTGAACGGATTCATCCTCTTGAAATTTATCCGCTTATTCCTCAATCCGTTGTAGTCTTAATGGGATGGCGAAAACCTGGTGTCACTACTTGATCGCTAATCTCCAATCGCTAATCTCTGCTACACAAACAACACTTTTACAACACTTTTTAAGAAAGAGGTACCTGCTATGACAAACATATTTGACCATTTCGGCGCCCGCGCCAAACTGCCCGGAACCGATGTCTATTATTACCGGCTGAATAAATTAAACCACCTGGCCAACATTGACCGGCTGCCCTTCTCCATCAAAATCATGTTGGAAGCATTGCTGCGCACCTGTGACGGCTACGTTGTCACCCCCGCCGATGTGGAAAAGCTGGCCCGTTACCACGCCCAAAGCCCGGCCCAAGACGAACTGCCATTCAAACCGGGCCGTGTTATTCTGCAAGATTTCACCGGCGTGCCGGCCGTGGTAGACCTGGCGGCCATGCGCGCCGCCATGGCCCGGCTGGGCGGCAACCCCAAAAAGATCAACCCCATCGTGCCCGTAGACCTGGTCATTGACCATTCCGTACAGGTAGATGCGTTTGGCTCGGCCGCCGCCCTCTTTATCAACGCCGAAAAAGAGTTTGTGCGCAACCGGGAGCGGTACGAGTTCCTCAAATGGGGGCAAAAGGCGTTTGAAAATTTCACCGTCGTGCCGCCCGCCACCGGCATTGTGCATCAGGTGAACCTGGAATACCTGGGCAAAGTGGTGATGACGGCCCCAGAAGGGGATGGCCTGGTCGCTTTCCCGGACAGCCTGGTGGGCACCGATTCACACACAACGATGATTGACGGATTGGGGGTGCTGGCCTGGGGCGTGGGCGGCATTGAAGCGGAAGCGGTGATGCTGGGCCAGCCCATTTACATGCTCACGCCGGAAGTGATCGGTGTGCGGCTGACGGGGCGGATGCCGGAAGGCTCCACGGCCACCGATCTGGTGCTGGTGGTGACCCAACTGCTGCGCCAGAAAGGGGTGGTGGGCAAGTTTGTGGAATTCTTCGGCCCTGGCCTGAGCAGCATGACCCTGGCCGACCGGGCCACTATTGCCAATATGTGCCCGGAATATGGGGCGACGGTGGGCTTTTTCCCGGTGGATGACGAAACGTTGCGCTATCTGCGGCAGACGGGACGGCCGTCTGAACTCATTGACCTCGTAGAAAAATATAGCAAAACACAGGGGCTGTTCCGCACCGACGACACACCCGACCCGGACTTTACGGATGTGGTAGAACTGGATTTAAGCACAGTCCAACCGAGCCTGGCCGGCCCCAAACGGCCGCAAGACCGTATCCTGGTCAGCGAAATGAAGGAGAAGTTTACCAAGACACTGCTCACCCCGGCGGGGCCGCAGGGTATTGGGCTGCGCGAGGAGGAGTTGGGGCGCACGGCCGTTGTCCGCAACGGCCACGAGATGGAAATCGGGCATGGTGCGGTCGTCATCGCCGCCATCACCTCCTGCACCAATACCAGCAACCCGTATGTCATGTTGGGCGCCGGGTTGGTCGCTAAAAAGGCGGTGGAAGCAGGGCTGGCTGTGCCGCCGTATGTCAAGACCAGTCTCGCCCCCGGCTCTCGCGTCGTCGAAGATTATCTGCACAAAGCCGGGCTGATGCCGTATCTGGAACAGTTGGGTTTCCACATTGTCGGTTTTGGCTGCACCACCTGTATTGGTAACTCTGGCCCGCTGCCGGAAGCGGTGGAGGCAGCGATTCGTGAGGGTGATTTGGTGGCTTCGGCCGTACTCAGCGGCAACCGCAACTTTGAAGGGCGGGTGCATCCATTAACCAAAACGAACTATCTGGCCTCGCCGCCGCTGGTGGTGGCTTATGCCCTGGCCGGCCGCACGGACGTTGACCTGACCACCGAGCCAATTGGCACGAACCAGAATGGGCAGCCGGTCTACCTGCGGGACATCTGGCCCAGCAGCCAGGAAGTGGCCCAGACCGTGGCCCAAACGGTCACGGCCGAGATGTTCCGCGAACAGTATGGCAACGTCTACGACGGCAACGAAGAGTGGAACCAAAATTCCGGTACGCGGCGGTGAACTGTACGAATGAATCCTGACTCACCTACATTCAGGAGCCGCCCTTCTTCACCACCCTGACGCCGGAATCAAACCGATTGCCAACATTGAAGATGCACGGGTGCTGGTGAAAGTGGGTGATTCGGTGACCACCGACCACATTTCGCCTGCCGGTTCCATTTCCCGCACCAGCCCGGCCGGCCACTACCTGCTGGAGCATGACGTAGAGCCGCCCTACTTCAACAGCTACGGCTCGCGGCGGGGCAATGACCGGGTGATGACACGCGGTACCTTTGCCAATGTGCGCCTGCGCAACCAGATGGCCCCCGGCACGGAAGGTGGCTTCACCACCTACCTGCTGAACAAGTGATACCATTTACGACGCCTCGTTGAAGTATCAGGCGGCGGGTACGCCGCTGGTGGTGTTGGCGGGGAATGATTATGGCATGGGCAGTTCCCGCGACTGGGCGGCCAAGGGGGTGCTGCTCTTAGGGGTGCGCCTGGTGATTGCCCAGAGTTATGAGCGCATTCACCGCAGCAATCTGGTGGGCATGGGTTGCTCTAATTCATGCCCGGCGAAAACCCGCAAACCTTAGGGCTGGATGGCACGGAAACGTACAGCACACTCAACTTGACGGATGAAGTGAAGCCCCTCCAAGAGATTACAGTGCAGGCCACGCGCAGTGATGGCACGGCCGTGACCTTCCAAACCCTCTGCCGCATTGATACCCCCGTGGAAGTGGACTACTACCGCAACGGCGGCATCCTGCACACCGTCCTGCGCAACTTCTTGAAAGAATGATCGTTCGTAGTAGGCGATTCATCGCCGTCAAAAGGCGATAAATCGCCTACTACAAACAGTGTTGATGAGGTGAATGATATGGACACGGCCGTACTTGCCCCACCCCAACTCATTACCGCCGACGAACTCCTGGAAATGCCAGATATTGGGCGTTACGAACTGGTCAGAGGAGAGATCATCACCATGAGTCCCACGAATGTTGAACATGCGTATCTGGAAAATGAAATTGGTCGTTTGCTTGGCAATTTCGTTTCCAAACACAAGCTGGGTTGGGTGTTTGTGGGCGAAGTGGGAATTTTTACGGAACGAAGCCCTGACACCGTGAGGGGCGCGGATGTTTCCTTTATTTCACGGGAACGTGCCCCACAGCGGCCACGCAAAGGCTTTCTGCAAATTGCGCCCGAACTGGTGGTTGAGATTGTTTCACCCCATGACTTGTGGACAGATTTGAACGAAAAAATTGAAGAGTATTTCGCGCTAGGCGTAGATTGGGTGTGGGTGGTAGAGCCAAAACGGAAAGCAGTGCGGGTGTATCATGGGCCTACGGCCGTGACCATCCTCACCGACACCCTGCATGGCGAAGGCATCCTGGACGGCTTTGTCCTGTCCATCCCCGACCTGTTTGCAGAGTAACCAAGATGTGCCAGGTCTTGTCAAGACTTGGCGCCTCTTGGCGTGAACTGTATTGGAGTAAACGTATGACTGTTCCCCTGACCGACAAGTTTAACCGCCCCATTCGGGACTTACGCATTTCGGTCATTGATAAATGTAACTTTCGCTGCCCCTACTGTATGCCGGCCGAGATTTTTGGCGCGGATTACAACTTCCTGAGCAACGGCGAGTTGTTAAGCGACGATGAGATTGTGCGGCTGGCGGGGCTGTTTGCCCAGATTGGCGTGAGCAAATTCCGGCTGACGGGCGGTGAACCCCTGCTGCGGCCGAACCTGCCCCACCTGATCGCCCGTCTGACGCAAATCCCCGGCGTGGATGATCTGGCGTTGACCACCAATGGCTACTATCTGCCCAAGCTGTCCCACCTGCTTAAAGAGGCGGGACTGCACCGGCTGACCGTCAGCCTGGATTCGCTGGATGAAGAGGTGTTTGAGGTGATGAACGGCCGTAAATCCTCCGTGCAGCGTGTGTTGGCCGGGCTGGCGGTGGCCGAAGCGGATGGTTTCTACCCCATCAAGATCAACTGTGTGGTCAAACGAGGCGTGAACGACCACACCATCGTAGACCTGGCGCGGCGCTTCAAAGGTACGGGGCACATTGTCCGTTTCATTGAGTACATGGACGTGGGTAATTTGAACGGCTGGAAGATGGATGATGTGGTCACGGCCGAAGAGATTATCCGCCGCATTGATCGGGAGATGCCGCTGGAACCCGTGCCGCCCAATTACCCTGGCGAAGTAGCCAACCGCTTCCGTTATCTGGATGGCGAAGGGGAGATTGGGCTTATCGCCTCGGTAAGCCAGCCGTTTTGCGGCAACTGCACCCGCGCCCGGCTGTCCGGGGCGGGCGAGTATTACACCTGCCTCTTTGCCCACAAGGGTACCGATTTGCGTGGGCCGCTGCGGGCGGGCGCAACCGATGAGGAGATGCTCGACCTGATCGGCGGCGTCTGGCAGCGGCGCACCGACCGCTACTCCGAACTGCGCACCTCCTTCACCCGCCTGCCCGCGAAGGGAGCGGAGATGTACCGGTTGGGCGGGTGATTGTGTCAGGTGTTCAGGTATCAAGTGTCATGTGGGGCAACGGGGCAACTTGACGCTTGACACTTGAACACCTGACACTTAACCACTTGACACGTTTAGGCGTAGGCCAAACTCTGGCGGACGCTGACGCGGGTGGCGGCGCGGGCGGGTAGGATGGCGGCCAGGGCGGAGACGGCCAGAATGACGACGAGCCAGATGAACACGGCCGTGACGCTAAAGGCAAAATCCAATTCAGCGCCCGTCATTGCCTGGCCCAGGGCTTTGGCCAGGGGGCGGCTGAACAGCAGCGCCAGGGGAATGGCCAGGCACCAACTCAGCAGCCCTTGTAACACCCCCTCCATCACGAACAGCAGCATAATTTTGCGCGACGAAGCGCCAATGGCGCGCAGCACGCCAATTTCGCGGGTGCGCTCTACCACGCTGATGCCCAATGCGCCCATCAGCCCAATGCCGCCCACCAGGGCCATCAAGCCCGCCAGACTGAGCAGGATGGTAACCACGCTGGCGAACTGGGTGTCAATTTGGGCGCGTTCGGCCGGTTTCACGGCCGTCGTAAACAGCGCTACGTCCATATGCTGTGCTTCAAACTCGTTTTTCAGCCGCTCAGTCACGGCCGTTGTCGCTGCCAGTGAGGGGTCATTCGTTTGCAGGTAGAGGACCGTGCCCCGGTTGGCCTGTTTGGTCACGCTGACCACCGCGTCTAGCGGCGCGTAAATTGGCTCGGTGGCAAAATCCGCGCCAGAGATGATGCGATACGTGCCAATGACCTGCCATTCGGCGCTGCCCAACATGCCCAGATCGAGCCGAATGACATCCCCCAGGGCGATCCCGTTTTTGGCGGCAGAATCGGCGTTGATGACAATGACACGGCTTCCCGACAATCCGTCGCCTGGCTGCAACCAACGGCCGTCCACGATGAGCGGGCGGCGCATGGCGCTTTCCGGCGGCAGGCCGGTTAGCTGCGCCCCCAGCCCGGCGGAATCGCGCAGCCGTTCCCCTTCGCGCAGGATGGTGGCGCTATGGGTGTACCACACTTCGGCGGTGATCACTTCCGGTTGGGCCAGGGCGGCATTGAGCAGCCGTTCGCGGCGTTGGTCGCGCACAAAACCGATGCGGGCGTCATAGCCGCGCCGCGCCATTTCATTGTCCAGGGTGTAATTGGTGGAAGCGACCAGTGTCATCACCACCAGGAACATGACCCCGGCAATGATCAGCACCAACTGCGTCAGCGCCAGCCGCCCTTTGCGCCGGAACATGTTGCCCAACGCGGCGGCATAGACGGCGGAAAGGTAACGGGCGCTGAGGTGATCTACCAGGCGGTCAAAGCGGCTGCTGCCAAAGTCACCGCCCAGGCCGTAGGTGGCAATGGCTTCGCGCACGGTCAGATTAGCGCCTTTGAGGATGGGCCAGAGGGCGGCCAACAGGGGCACGGCCGTTGCCGCCGCCACCTGCCATAGCACCGCCTGGGGCGAAAATTGGAAGGTATCAAAATTGATGTTAAACAGGTTCAAAAACCAACGACTGCTGGCAAAAGCGGTCAACGCCCCCAACGGCAGCGCCAATCCCAGGGCCAGCAGGCTCAACAACAAGACCCCGGCAAGGTATGTTTGGGCGATGAGGCTGCTGCCGCCGCCAATGGCCTTGATGACGCCAATCTGGTCGGTTTGTTGGGTGATGACGGCCGTGAACGTATTCGCCACCAGCACCACACTCAGAAACAACGAGACTACGGCCATGACGCGCAGCACAATCATCAGACCATCCACAAAATCGCGCCCCCAATGGCGGTCTGGCTCCTGGTAAATGGTGACGGCCACGTTGTACCCCTGTTTGCTGAGCCGTTCGCGGATGGCCCCGGCCACTTCTTCGGCCTGGGCGCGGCTGTATGGCTGGACGCGCACCAACAGACTGGCGAACTGGCCTTCGGGCATGCCCAGCCGGGCCAGACCGGCGGCGTCGGTGAAAAAGTGGGCTTCGCCGCCAAAGAGGGGTGGCTCCACAAAGGGGTGGCGGATACGGCCGTTAATCGTAAACACCCGGTCGGTGCCATCCATCTGAAAAATCACCTGGTCGCCAATGTCCAGGCCGTAAAATTGGCTGGTTAACCGCTCCACGCCAATTTGCATCCCAGACGGCCAGGCGCCGGCCTGGAGCGTAACCAGATCGTATTCCTGTGTGGTGTAGTCGCTGCGCATGGTGACAGTGCCGTCTAGCCATTCGCCGTCGGCGTGGGTTTTGTAGCGGAGGCTGAGGCGGTTGGTCGGTTCCACGCCGACCACGCCGGGCAGTCTGGTCAGGCTCACGGCCGTGTCCCGGTCAATGGGTGTGTTGAGGAAGATGTTGATGTGTGCGGGCTGGCTGGCCTGGTGGGCGCTGTCCATGCCGCCTAGCAGGTGGTCTACCATGCCAAAAATAGCGCCAATGGCAAAGACGCCGCTGGCGATGCTGAGGATGACCAGCAAGGTGCGGGCTTTGTGGTGCCATAAATCGTGCCAGACTTTGTGCCAGATGACGTCCATGGGGAGGAATAAGGAATTATGAATTAGGAATTATGAATTATGAAGGGGGACACGGCCGTTAACCGCCCCTTTTACCAGCCATTCATCGCGGATGATACGGCCGTTTTTGACTTCGAGGAGGCGGCGGGCTTGCCGGGCCAGTTCTTCGTTGTGGGTGACCATGACGAGGGTTTTGCCCTGGTCGGTGAGGTGGCTGAACAGATCGAACACTTCGTTGGCGGTGCGGGCGTCCAGGTTGCCAGTGGGTTCGTCGGCGACGATGAGCGGCGGGTCGTTGGCTAACGCTCTGGCGATGGCGGCGCGCTGCTGCTGCCCGCCGGAGACGGCGTTGGGCAGTTTGTACGCCTGGTCGGCCAGCCCGACGAGGTCGAGCAGGTGCAGGGCGCGTTCTTTGCGCTCTTTGCGCGGTAGTTTTTTGAGAAAGTCCATGGGCAGGATGATGTTTTGCAGCAGGTTAAGGGCGGGCAGCAGTTGGAAAAATTGAAAGACGATGCCCATTTCGGCACCACGCCAGAGGGCCAGGTCGTTTTCGGACATGGGGGGTAGGCTACGGCCGTTGACAATCACATCGCCGCTGGTGGGGTGGTCTATGCCGGTGATCATGTTCAACAGCGTAGATTTGCCGTTGCCGGATTCGCCGACAATCGCTACAAATTCGCCCCGCCCGATGGACAGCGATACTTCGCGGAGCACAGTAATTTCCCCTTCGCCGACGGGGTAGGTTTTGGTGACGTGTTTGACCTGGATGATTTCGTTCATAGCGTGTTCAAGGCCCTACGGTTTTGGAAACCCTTAGTCTTCGTCTGAATTTAGCAATGTTGGCAGGGGGAAGCAATAAGACATCTTCTTTTCACCAACAATTCTCAATTTGAAATCCAATTTTCGTAGGGGTGGGACGGCGCGGGTTCCGCTTAGAGGGTGTTTTGAAAGTTATGTAAACTTTATGAATTAACAAAAATAGGGGCCAATTCCTTTGGGCATATCACTGACCAGTTAGGCACCGTTGCTCCCGGTTGCGCGGCAGCGCAAACCATCTTCCACAATGGCTGTGGCCGGTTTATCTTCTGAAATAGCTCTCTCTGGATATTCAGTGTAATACTGAGCAACACCTTTCACGGCTTGTTGAATGCCCTGAATTGACACTGTTGTCTCCGTTGCTGTTGACAGGCAGAAACGTCCAACACTTATTATGCGGCACGAATGTGGGGTAGACCGTTTTTTATTGACGGCCGTTTACCCTTCATTTTCCGCATCAAGCGCCCGCTGCAAACGCTCCCGTGCTTCTGGTTCAACCGTTGCTTCAATAATCGTCCCGTTGAATTTCTTAAACGCATCTACCACCGAAGGTGCATGTCTGGCCGAACCCATAATAAACAACGCCGTCTGACCGCCTTCCAGAGCCGCCGATACCGACTCGATGGTGCCCTGGTCAATGCCCAAATCCATGCGTTTGCCGATCATACGGCCCACAATGGCGCCACCGGCCAGCCCCAACACCGGCCCACCCAGCATCCAGCCGATGAGCGTGCCCAATACCGCCCCTTTCACTGTGCCGCTGCGCTTCTCATTGTGCATGCGCTCATCCACAGCCAGTTTGCCCTCGGCATTTTTGGACACAAAAACGGCATCTTCCAAATTAACCACCTCTTGTTTATCCAAAGCTACCAGCGCCTCGTATAACCCTTCCGCCTGGGAGGGATCGGTAAAGGTGATCACGATCAACCGGCTAACGGCTTCGGCCTCCATACGCGCACCAACACCGGTGGCGCTGCCCGCCCGACCTGTCTGATTTGAAAGTTCACTTGGCATGAGTTTTCTCCTGTGGAAATTATGAATTATGCAGGATGAATTATGAATTTCCATCCCTGGTGCTGGGCTGCTGCCCACAAAGTTTCTTGAAAAAAATGGTGTAACTGGCTCAGGAGCGTACCACAGTCAGGCACAGACGGCCACATGTTGGCAAAATACGCAGGAAAAAACGTAATCCGTAATCCGTAACCCGTAATCGGATTACGGATTACGGGTCATGGATTACGAATCACGAATTACCGATCACGGGCCACAGGCAAACCGGCCAGCGCCCAGTCGCGGATACCGCCTTGCAGGTTGATCACTTCTTTGGCCCCTTGTGCGGCCAGGATGCTGACCGCCAGGGCGGAACGGCCGCCTGTCTCACAATTCACCACAATGGGCAGGCCATTGATAACCTCATGGGCGCGGTGGCGTAGGTAGCCGAGCATGATGTGGCGCGCGCCGGGGATGTGCCCTTCGTCCCATTCGGTCTGGTTGCGCACATCCAGCACCACCATCTCCTTGTTCAGGATACGATGGGCGACTTTGGCGGGCACGGCCGTTTCATAACAATTCATGCGTTGCCCCATCTGCGCCAGGGTTTCAATCACGGCCGTCTCAAAATACCCCACCGTCTGATCAATGCCAATATAGGCCAGGTCGCGCACCGCCTCTGCCACCTGTGGCCCATCTATAATCAGGTACAACGGCCGTTCATACTCCACGAACCAACCGGCCCAGGCTGATAGCAGGTGCGCCGGAATGTTGATGGTGCCGGGCATATGTTGGGCGGCAAAAGAACCAGACGGCCGTGTATCCACCACCATCGCCCCCTTCTCCAGCAGTTCCGGCAGGCGACTGGCCGGCAAATGCTCCGGCGCGGGCAAACGATTCAGCACCGCCGGCCCTTCCTTGTTCACCCGTTTCATCACCGCAAAATAAACCGGCGGCTCTGGCTGGTCGGCCAGCAGATAATCCACAAAGGCCTCTTCATCCATATAAGCCAGCGCCGGGTTAAACAACTTTTCGTAACCCACCGTGCTGGAAGGAATGGCCCCCAACCCTTTTCCGCAGGCGCTGCCCGCGCCATGCGCCGGCCACACCTGCAAATAATCAGGCAGTTGTTTGAATCGCTGGACGGAGTGGAACATGGCTCGCGCGCCGGGCACGGCCGTGCCCATCACCCCCGCCGCCTTCTCCAACAAATCGGGCCGCCCAATCGCCCCCACAAAGACAAAATCACCGGTAAAAATGCCCATCGGCCGGTCAGCGCCGCCGCCCACATCCGTCAAAATAAAGGAGATATGTTCCGGCGTATGGCCCGGCGTGTGCATCACGTCCAGCCGCAGCTTACCCACATAAAATTGGTCGCCGTCACGCAGCAGTTGGTGTTTGTACCCATCCAGGTACAGATATTTCCAATTTTCGTCCCCCTCATCTGAGACATACAGCGTGGCCCCGGTGCGTTCGGCCAGTTCCCGCGCCCCGGAGACAAAATCGGCGTGGATGTGCGTTTCGGCCGCGCCCACAATGCGCATGTCATTCAGTTCGGCCGTGTGCAGGTAAGGTTCAATGTCCCGGCCCGGATCAATAATTACGGCCTCGCCGGTGGCCTGGCAGCCCACCAGATACGAAGCGTGGGCAATTTTGGCGTCATAAAAGTATTTTAGCAGCATGGTTTTATCCTCTAAACTTACAGGTTTGATAGGTATGAAAACCCTATCAAACCCATCTTTTTTCACATATACTCGTCAGTATAACATTGCCGCGTAAAACCTGAATATGGGATTTGTAATGAATCGGTAAGGCGGCCGCCGCCTTCTGGATTCATCAGAGATATAATGGGTAACATGATGGCTAAACCGAAAATTCTGGTGGTAGAAGACGAGGCCAGTATCCGCAAAATTGTGCAGACCTACCTGGAAAGCGCCGGGTTTAGCGTCACCTGTGTGGACAACGGCCGTGACGCCCTCACCCTGGCTCTCAGCACCCCACCAGACCTGGTGGTGTTGGATTTGAACCTGCCGGGCATGGATGGCATGGAGGTGGCGGCCCGCCTGCGCGAAAGCTCCGATGTCTACATTCTCATGCTCACCGCACGCGGCGAAGAGGCCGACCGCGTGGCCGGGCTGCGCCTGGGGGCCGACGATTACCTGACCAAACCATTTAGCCCGCGCGAAATGGTGGCGCGGGTGGAAGCCATTTTACGGCGGCAGCGGGATGTCGGCGGCAGCCGTCAAGACCACACGCTGCGGTTCGCTCACCTGGTGATTGACCTGGACAGCCACGAGGCGCTGGTGGCGGAACGGCCGTTAGACCTCACCGTCACCGAATTTCAGGTACTCTGGGCGTTGGCCGCCAGCGCCGGGCGGGTACTCACCCGCGACCAACTGCTGACGCAGGTATGGGGCAGCAGCTTTTACGGCAATGACCGGGTAGTGGACGTGTATGTAGGCCAGGTGCGGCGCAAACTGCAAGAGCAAACCGACGCGCCCATGATTGAAACCATTCGCGGCATCGGCTACAAGTTCATAGACCCCAAACAAACCTGATGCCCTGGCACAAACGACTGCGGTGGCGGCTCATCGCCACACAATTCCTGGTGGCGCTGGTGGGCGTGGCCGTGATGCTGCTGGCGACCTGGGGGATCAGCCGCTATGCCGCCGCCGGCATCATCCATGCCCTGCTGCGGCCGCTTGGCCCTGACCAGGCCCAGTTGGCCGCCGTGGAAGCGGCGCTGGTGGCGGCGTTTCGCCAGGCCGTGGGCTGGTCGGTGGCGGTGGCCGCACTGGCGGCCATTACCGCCGGCGTGGCTTCCAGCCTGCTGCTATGGCGCACCCTCATTATGCCCCTGCGCCAGATGGCGAACAGCAGCCGCCGCATTGCCGACGGCCGTTACGATGAGCGCGTGACCATCCCCACCAACAGCGGCGAGGCCATGGCCCAACTGGTACACAATTTTAACGAGATGGCCGCTTCCCTGGCCCAGGTGGAGCAGCAGCGGGTGGCGCTGCTGGCCAACATTTCCCACGAACTGCGCACGCCGCTGACCGGGCTGAAAGGGTATCTGGAAGGGCTGCAAGATGGCCTGTTTGCCGCCAACGAGGAAACGTTTGGCTGGATGCTGCAAGAAATAGACCGGATGGGGCGGCTGGTGGAGGATATTCACCAGCTATCGCGGGTGGAAGCGGGGCAAATTTTGCTGCAATTACGGCCGTTTGATCTGGCGGAACTGGCGCGGCAGGTGCAAACCAGCCTGCTGCCGACCGCCCAGGCCGGGCAGATTACGCTGGCCGTAGAAGCGCCGGACACGGCCGTAACCGTCTACGCGGATCCGGATCGGGTGACGCAAGTGCTGTTGAATCTGGTGAGTAATGCTCTGCGGTATACGCCGCCGGACGGCCGTGTCACCCTGCATCTACACCGGCTGCCCCACCTGGCCCAACTCGACGTTACCGACACGGGGGTGGGCATTCCGGCAGAGGCGCTGCCCTATGTGTTTGAGCGTTTTTACCGGGTAGACCCTTCCCGCGCCCGCACCAGCGGCGGCAGCGGCATTGGCCTGACCATTGCCCGGCATCTTATTTGGGCCATGGGGGGAGAGTTGACGGCCGTCAGTCCTGGCCCCGGCAGTGGCAGCACCTTCTCCTTCACGCTGCCGCTTAACAATTAAAATAGGGCAACCATCCAGACAAACTCTCGTTTCTACGCTCTGCGTGGAAACATCTGCTGGGACGCTCAGCGTCCCTTTCGACGCGGAGCGTCGAACTGGTCATTCCACGCGGAGCGTGGAACGAGGGGCAAGAGGGGCGGCAACGGCCGTGACCCGGCCATATACCTCCCCCAGCCCCACGCGATAGCCATCCCTTTGCGCCCAACCGGTGATGATCAGTTCGTCACCATCCTGCAAAAAAGTGCGCGTTTCGCCGGTAGGCAGAGTGAGCGGTTTGCTTCCCCGCCAGGCCAGTTCCAACAGGCTGCCGCACGAATCGGCCGTTGGCCCGCTGATGGTGCCCGTCGCCAGCAAGTCGCCGGGGCGCAGGTTGCAGCCGGTGATGGTGTGGTGGGCCACCATTTGGGCCATGTTCCAGTACAGGTGGCGCATATTACTGCGGCTGATGACCAGCGGCGCTTCCATGCGCGCACTTTTCAGCGACACTTCTAGTTGAATGTCAAACGTGGTACTGGCCGTTTGCAGGTAAGGCAGTGGATTGGGGTCTTGGGTGGGGCCGGGGGACCGAAACGGCCGTAACGCCGCCAGCGTCACCACCCAGGGCGAAATGGAGGTGGCAAAATTCTTAGCCAGAAAGGGGCCAAGTGGGCGGTATTCCCACCGCTGAATATCGCGGGCGCTCCAATCATTCACCAACACCAGGCCAAAGATATGTTCCTCTGCCTGATTCACCGAAACGGGTTGCCCTAAGGCATTGCCGGGGCCGATGAAAAAGCCCATTTCCAGTTCAAAATCCAGTTCGGCCGTGGGCGCAAAGATGGGGGCGGCAGCACCGGGGGGCAGAATTTGACCACACGGCCGTATCACCTCTGCCCCGCTCAACACAATGGAACTGGCACGGCCGTGATAGCCCACCGGCAACTGTTTCCAATTCGGCAGCAGCGGCGCATCATCGGGGCGGAACATTTTGCCCACGTTGGCGGCGTGGTATTCCGAGGCGTAAAAATCGGTGTAGTCGCCAATGGCTGCTGGCAGGTGCATGATGACATCCGCCAGGGGGTGGAATACCTGCGACCGCAGTTCGGCATTGTCACGCAGCGTGGGCGTGTCCGCCGCCAACAGCGTTTGCAGGGTGGCGCGGGCCTCATTCCAGGCGGCTGTGCCCAGCGCCATGAAGGAATTGAGCGCGGGTTGGTCAAACACGGCCGTACCCCGCAGCAATGGCCCGTCAAACAACCCATGAGCCTGCAAAGCCGCCACATCCACCACCCAGGCACCCAGCCGCGTGCCGATACGCGGACGGCCGTCGTCCTGTAAACTAAACACCCCCCAGGGTAAATTTTGCAAAGGGAAATGTGATGCCTTATCTATCTCGATAAAAGAAGAAACCATCTGCATTTTTAGATTGGTTCGATCTTGAAGATTGAACCAATCTTCACCAGAAAACAAAAAGCCCCAACAACCAGGTTGGGGCTATCAACAAAAAAACAGGAACGACTAGGCCTTTTTCAAGACCGGCAAGCCATTCTTGCTCTCAGATACCTGATACCCGGCGGGCAAGGCATCCAAAGCACCATCTTTCACTTCTTTGGCAAAAAAGTAGATGGTTTGGGTACGGCCGTTTTTCAACGTCGTGTCCCGCTTGTGTAGAAAATACGTACTGCCTTTGGAATTCTTTACACTATAAGCCATGATTATCTTCCTTCCTTATATTGAAATGTCCAGGCGAGAGAAGCCTAGCAAAGATATTACTCGCCTCTGCTACCAGAGGTGATAAACACGCATGTTAAAGCAATCCAAAGGAGATGGCAAGCATTTTTAAGAATTACCCCCCACTTCAAACGAAAATTTCACAGAATACCCATCTCCTTTATGCTGTTTTGACGCCCCTCTGGGGGATTGTTATACTTCTCCTTCGCACAAACCTGAAAGATGGCAGTGCCAGGCACAGGGCATTGATGCTTTGGTTGACCAGGATCGTCCTGCCCTGTGCCTGGCACTACTAAAAGACAATACATGGCTGACAAAGACAAACTCATTTCCCGTTCTGAAGATTACAACGAGTGGTACAACTCGCTGGTGTTGAAGGCCGATCTGGCCGATTATGGCCCGGTGCGCGGCACGATGATTGTGAAGCCGTATGGCTGGGCGCTGTGGGAAAACATCCAGGCGGCGCTCGACCGGCGCTTCAAGGCCACCGGCGTGCAAAATGCCGGTTTCCCCATGTTCATCCCCATGAGCTTTTTGCAGAAAGAGGCGCAGCACGTGGAAGGTTTTGCCCCCGAACTGGCGGTGGTGACGCATGGCGGCGGGCAGGAGTTGGCCGAGCCGATTGTGGTGCGCCCCACCTCAGAGACAATGATCGGCCACGCCTACGCCAATTGGGTGCAGAGCTACCGCGACCTGCCCATTCTCATCAACCTTTGGAACAGCGTGGTGCGCTGGGAACTGCGCACCAAGTTATTCCTGCGCACGTTGGAATTTTTCTGGCAGGAAGGGCACACCGCCCACGCCACCGCCGCCGAAGCGGACGAGCGCACCCGGATGATGCTGGACGTGTACACCGATTTTGCCGTGAATGAAGCGGCCGTACCCGTCATTCCCGGCGAAAAATCGGCGATGGAACGGTTTGCCGGGGCCGATCAGACGTTGACTATCGAAGCCATGATGGGCGATGGCAAGGCGCTGCAATCCGGCACTTCGCACAATCTGGGGCAGAACTTTGCGCGGGCATTTGATATTCAATATCTGGATACCAACAACGAATTGCAGCATTGCTGGACCACATCCTGGGGTCTCAGCACCCGCTTTGTGGGGGCCATCATTATGACGCATGGGGATGACAACGGCCTGATGCTGCCGCCCCGGTTAGCGCCATACCAGGTAGTGATGGTGCCCATTTACCGCAAAGATGAAGACAAAACGGCCGTACTCACCGCCACCCACCGCATCCAACAAGAACTCACCAACGCCGGGGTGCGCGTGAAAGTGGATGACCGCGAAAACCTGACGCCCGGTTACAAGTTTAATGATTGGGAACTGCGCGGCGTGCCGCTGCGCCTGGAAATTGGCCCCCGTGACGTGGAAAACAATTCCGTAGCCCTGGCCCGGCGTGATGTGCCCGGCAAGGAAGGCAAACAGTTTGTGTCCCAAGATGGGCTGGCGCACACGGTAACGGCGCTGCTGGCGGACATTCAACAGAATATGCTGGCCAAAGCCACCCGCTTCCGCGACGAGAACACCCACGATGTAACCAACTATGAGGATTTTAAGACGGCCGTGTCCACCGGATTTGCTCGCGTCTGGTGGGCGGGCAGCGACGCCGAGGAAACCCGCGTCAAAGAGGAAACCAAAGCCACCATTCGCTGCTTCCCCCTGGCCCAACCCGGCGGCGAAGGCGTCTGTTTTTACACCGGCCAACCGGCCACCCGCCAGGCCATCTTCGGCCGCGCCTATTAGAGGTTATTGAGTAATTGGGTAATTGGGCGATTATCAATTTTGGTCGCGCCCACTGAATTATTCCTCAGGTTCCACGACCTCAAAACCGGCATCCCGTAGTGCCTGCGCCCGGCGGCTGTGAATGGAAGCCACCGCAAAGATAAAACGTGTTGGTTCCACGCCGGTTGTGCGGGCATATAGTTCGCGTTTACGCTGCAAACGCTGGACGATATGAGGGGGCGCGCTGGCAGCAATCTCCACCAGAATGTGATAACCGTTGGTGATAATAAGGTCAAACTGCTCCCCTTCAATGTCGCGGGTTTCCACCTTGGCTGCAAAACTCTTTTCCAGAATGGTAAGCATTGTCTCCCGGAAAAGCGACTCGCTGCGAATACCCCACCGGGCGCCCAACTGGTCTATGCGCCGATACACTTCCTCGAACCCCTGGCGCATCTCAGCATGTAGTTGCTCAAACCGCTGATCAACCTGCTCAAAACCTTCTCGCATTTCGGTGCGCACCAACGCAAAATCTTCGCGGGTTTCTTCACGAAACTCGGCCATTTCCTGCTGTACAGCCGCCACTTCTTCCTTGCGGGCAAAGGTCTTCAGGAAAACATGGTACAACTGTGGTTCCAGATCGGGATATTCATCCAGTATTTCCGGCAGTTGGTGGGTGAATATGTGTATGACTTCTTCTTTACTTAAAACGGTCATGTTTGCCCTGCTTTTGCGTGGTAAACAAATAGCCTGGTTTATGCCTGCACCATATAAATTGTTTGTGCATGGCAACTATTGTAGCAGACGCCAGCCCGATAAACTATATGGGCACGACTCCTCACATTTTTTGCAAGGCCAGGATGTAGTGGTCGCCCCAACCGCCCGTGAGGCGGGCGGTATGGCGTTCCCATTGGTTCAGGCGGGTGAAGAGGCGGGGCCAACGTTCGACCAGGTGGCCCAGGTAGCTGGGGGGCAGCCATAGGCCCAGGCTTTCGGTATACAGGTGGTGGAACCAGGGGGCAAATTCCCGGCGCAGCCGCCGCGCCGAGGGATACCAGATGGGGATGGCGCTGCCGCCAATATGGGCAGAGGCTGAGGGGCGGAAACGACGCACGGCCGTACCCCACTCTCCATGCGCCAGATGCCAGCCCGCTTCCCAGGGGCACCATGGCCCCATCACCACCAACACCACCTTGCCGCCCGGTTTCACCAGCCGGGCCAGGCTTTCGGCCAATGGTCGCCAGTCGTTGGTGGTGTTCAGGCCGCCGAAGTTGCTTAGAACGCCGTCGTAACTCGTAATCGGTGATTCGTGATCCGTGATCGGGTTACGGATTACGGCATACGGATTACGCTCTCCGGCAATCTCTTGTAGGGAAAGGGTTACGGCCGTAACCCGATCACTTACACCGGCTTGTTCGGCTTTCACGGCCGTGACGTGTACCATTTCCGGCGATCCATCAGTGGCAGTGACGTGTACGCCTTGCTGCGCCAGCCAGACGGCATCTTCGCCGGTGCCGCAGGCCAGTTCCAGGACGTACTGCCCGGCGTGGAACTGCTGCCCCAACACCCGCCACACCCGCTGCCGCAGCAGTTGGCCCAGGCGCGTGTGGGTAAAGTCGGCGTCGTAGGTGGGGGCGAAGGCGTCGAAGGCGGAGGGGTTCATAACGGTTATCGGTAATCGGTGAACGGTAATCGGTTACTGATGACCGATTACCGTTCACCGATTACCGCCCTTACCAGGCATCCGCCGCCCGCTCTTCGGCGGGCCAGCCGCGACCGCTGGCGTCGGGGGTACGGCCGTTTTCGCGTTGGCGTTGGGTCAGGCGCATTCCCAAACGGCCGCGTTGGGCGTTGAGGAAAAGTTTGCCCAGGCGGAAAGGGTTGCGTTCCCTCGATTTCCGTGCTTTATGTAAATTTACTTCGTTCACCAGCCAGCGGGTGGCGTGGTCGTAAAATTGGCGGGAGTAACGGCCGTTTACCTGCAAATCCCGGTCGGTACGGCCGTCCCAATCCAGCGGCGTTGTCACCCGGTCGGCCACTTCCTCATAAAAGGCGGTACCTTTGATGGGATAGGCCACCGTTGTCAGGAAAATATCGGGGTTAGACTGTTTCAGGTAATCGGCCGTGGCCTCAATATCATGCACCTCTTCCCCGGCGTAGCCGAGCATAATGAACATGCCCACCTCAATGCCCGCATCTTGCAACATTTTGTTTTTCGCCAGCAAGTCATCTACCGTTGTTTTGCGCTGCATGGCGTCTAACATGCGCTGCGAGCCGCTTTCCGAGCCAAGCCAGAGCCGGGCGCAGCCCATTTCGGCCAGGGCGGTGATGATTTCTGCGTCTAGCCTGTCCGGGCGGCTGATACATTCAAAGGGGATACGGAGGCCGCGTTTTTTGAGTTCGGCGGCGTAGCTGAGGAACCAGCGCGGGGCGATGGTCAGCACGTCGTCGGCATACCAGAGTTGGTCGGGCCGGTAGGTTTCCTGAATCCAGGCGACTTCGTTGACCACGTCTTCCACTGAGCGGCGGCGGTGGCTGTGGCCGAAGACGGTGTGGCTGCACCAGGTGCAGGTGTAGGGGCAGCCGCGGGCGGTGATGAGGGAGACGGAACTCAGGCCGTGATGGGTTTTCCAGGTGTGCAGGTAGCGGGGCATGTCAATGGCGGCGCGGTCAGGCCAGGGTTGGGCGGAGAGGTCTTTGATTTGCGGCCGTACCGCCGTTTTGACCAGTTGCCCGTCATCGTCCTGGAAGAGGATGCCCTGGATGGTGTGCAGGTTACTACGGCCGTGCCGCGCCAGATGGGGTATCAACTCTTCCAACGTCAACTCCCCTTCGCCGTTGACGATGATGTCCGCCCCGCGCGCCAGGTATTCGGCAGCGTAGCTCACCGGCTCTGGGCCGCCCAGGATGACAGTCGCCCCCACTTCACGGCAGACGGGCATCATGCGCAGGATGTTTTGTTTGGTCATCAGATTGCAGTAGAGGCCGACGCGCGACGGCCGTGTCTCCCGGACATGGGCCACAAAATCGGCCATCGTCTGGAAGGTGGTATCGTACAAATCCACCGCAAACCCTTTGGCTTTGAGGTGGGAGGAGATGTAGAGCAGCCCCAGCGTGGGGTATGGCTTCATAATTTGCTGTTCGTGGGCGTCCTCGGCGATAAAATAACCGTGCGAAAGGAGAATGTCCATTTGTTTTTCTCAGGTGAAAGTCACTAAGGGAAGTGGTTGTTACCGCCGCACCCAGATTTCGACACGGCCGTAAGTGGCATCCACCACCACCCCTTGCCGTTCAAAGCCCGCATCGGCCATCCATTCAGCCATCAGTTGCGCCATGTTTGGGTCGGCCGTCCACATCCGTTGTATGCCATTATCAACCAGGATCACGGAAGGGTCAACGGCCGTCAACGCTTCCGGCAGAGACAGGCGCGGATCGGCAGACGCCGCCTGATGCTGGGCCAGGGGCACAAACCAACTGCGATATGCAAAGTCATCCAGCCCCAACCAGAAGGCATGCGACCCCAAAATGCGCGCACCATCCGGGATATACTGGCGCACCTGGCCGATGAATGGGCGGTACGGGTGGATGCTCAAGCCAGCCTGCCATAAGGCGCGATGACGCGCAATCCCTTCCAGCAATATGAGGATGGCTATGGTGGTCACCAACGGCCGTGTCCAATGATACGGCCGTATCCAACGAAACGGCCGTTGCTGCCAGGCCATGACGCCGATCCAGGCTACGGCTACGGCCCAAACCGGAACAATCGTTACCAAATAATTGATGTATTTGGAGAAAATGAGTAGAGCAAATAAGAGCGGCAGAAGCAGCGCCGGCGTCACCAGCACCCGCGCCGCCCATTCTCGCCGCCAGATGGCCCGCCCGGTTAAAAGCGCCAGAGACAAAGGAACGGCTAACAGCAGCAGCAGGCCGGGGCGCGCGAATAATTTCCACACATGCCCACCCAATCCGGGCGCATAGCGGTACGGTTCACGGACTATATTCAGCAAATACCAACGCCACGACAACAGTTCGTATCGAGAGGGGTAAACGAGAAGCTGCCCTCGCCAGGACGGTATATCTTGCCAGATGTAGAGCACATAAGGCGACCAGACGATGGCTGCCCCGGCCAACAGGAAAAGGATCGCCCGCCAGCCTTCCCGGTTCCACAACAGCAAAATGAGCAACACGCCTAACCAGAACGCCCCGTAGACATTGGCCAAGGCGGACAGCGCCGCCAGCCCACCTGCCAGCATATAGCGCCACCATTCACCCTGACGATGGGCCGATATGTACCCATGCAGAGCGGTCAAACCAAAAACGGGCACAAACATATCATACCGGGCGATGCGGGCCACATCTACAAAAAGGACGCCGCTGATCAGCATAGGGGTAAGGGTGGTGGTACGCCAGAGCAGGAGGAGGGCGACGGCCGTTACCCCCACCGCTGCGCCAGACAATCGCTTCCCCAACGCACACGTTAGCGCCAACACCAATAACCCCATTAGGACAGAGACAAACCGTGCCTGGAACAGTCCCAATCCGCCCAGCCGCAGCGCCAACGCCACTGCCACTGGTTGCAGGGGCATAAAGCCATAGGATCGCTCGTCCATTCGCTGGAAACCGCTGAACATATCTGACCCCAACACACCGCTGTTTGCCAGCTTCCAGGCCGCTGAAGCCAGCCAGGGTTCATCCCCCTGCACATGGGGCACATTGGCCAGACCGTGTAACGAAACGGCCCAATAAAAGAGTAAAAAACCTATGAGTAGCCGGTAGTACCGCATACTTGGGAAATCTATGGCTCGGTTTCGCTGTTTACCGGCCAGTGGCAGCGGTAAACGCTAACAACGCCATATGTCTGGCTGTGTATCTGGGTAGCAGTTGCCGGGCACTTTTCTTGAATGAGGGTTGCCAACAATTGCCAAAATTTAGCGACCTGATCGCCGGGCAGCGTTTCCGGCGTCAGGTACGATTGCAACAAATGTTGAGGAACAATAATGTAGGCGGGGGCGAGTTGCTGCATCACCTGGGGCAGCGGCCGTGCCGCCTCGCCCACAAATGACGCATTGGATAAATTGTAGGCCAGGTCAAGCGAGTAAACGTCATGATCCGCCAGCCCCAACCAAAAACTGGGCAACATCAAAATGCGAGAACCGGCGGGGATGTTTTGCCGCAAAACGGCCGTTATGTCCCGGTAAGGCGTGGCCGCCTGCGCCATGTGCCGGTGACTGGCGACGCCCATCACCCCTTCGGCCGCCGTCGCCAACAGCCAGAGCAGCAGCAAACCTGACCACAGGCGGCCCCGACCCTGCCCCCATTGCCACATAACGCTGATGCCCAACCCCACAAGTACGGCCAGAAAAGGAAGCAGCAGCACCATGTAGGCATACCGCTTGAAGCTGACCAGGGCGGCTAACAGGAAGGCCAGGATGGGTAGGGTGATAAAGAGGAAACGGCTGGGCAGCGACGGCCGTTGGCGAATTCCGCTCCACAGCTTTACATAAGCAACCGCGACGGCCACAATCATCAGCCAAAAGCTGGGGCGCGGCCATCCAACGGACGGGTGAAACGGACCGGCAACGTTCAAGTACCGCCAGGGTTCACGCTGTAAATTGTCCAGGTAAAAAGCGGGATTCAGCAGGTCAAAACGGCTTTCGTGGCGCAGCATCTGGCCCCGGTAGGCCGGCAGGTCTTGTCCTACATAAAACAGACAGGGCAGGAGGCAAGTGAACCAGCCAGCCAGAATGAATAGCAGCACGGCCGTTGCCCGGTACCCCCGGCCAAACCCCAACAACCACGATCCACTTATGCTTTTATTCGCGTCCATCCGCGCCCATCCACATTCCGTTTTTTTCCAAAATAAAGAGGCGGCTTTCCAGCCATTGCCCATCGTCCCGGTGGCGAGCCAGGCGGCGACGATAGACCAGGCTTTGCCAGGCCAGCCGGGGATGGGCCAGCCGCCGCCAGCGGGAAAGCCGGTTTGCATCGGGGATGGCGTCCGCCACCTCACCCGCTATCACCTCTTCTAGCAAATCGGCCGCCGCCACCTGGAAACCCGTTTGCCGCATCAACTGTAACCACTCGGCCAGCCCCCAGGCTTGTGGTGACGCCTGGCAAATGCCAAAGTCGGCCATACAGGCGGCGTAAATGGCCGCCGCCCGCGCCGGTGAAACGCCGGCCCGCCAGATAGCCTCATTGGCCACGTAACGGCCGTTCGGTTTCAAAACGCGGAAAATCTGGCGCAGCATGGCCTGGGCGGTTGCCTCCGGCTGGAAACCTAACACCGATTCGGTATACACCCGGTCAAATGTTTGCCCGGCAAAGGGCAGCGCGGCGCTGTCTGCCTGGGTCAACGTGGTATTGTCCCATTGCCCGGCCTGGCGCTGCCGCTTTTGCACCGCCCACAGCATCTCTGGCAGCATGTCCACGCCATCCACGGCAACGGCCGTGTGCTGTACCGCCCGTATCATCGTCCCTCCGGTACCGCAGCCAATCTCCAACACCCGCTGGCCCGGCTGCAAATCTAACACGGCCAGCAGCCGTCGGCTGGCGGCAATCCCCAGCGGGTGTATGTCGGTGGCGGCCAAAGCAGCCAGATACGCCAGATACGAATGAGTCATGCCAGCAGCCGTCGCCCCCGCGCCAGATAAATGAACAAAACCACCCATTTTACCGTCGCCATGGCCATCACCACGCCCAACATGCCCCAGCGGGGCAGCCAGAGCAGATTCAGGCATAAAGCCAGACCAATGCTGATCGCGTTCACCTGTAACACGGCCGTTTCTCGTTCGGCTTTATACAGCGCATAAATAATCGGCAGGAAAAAGAAAATCGGCCACACCGCCAGCGCGCCAAACAGGTAAATTGGCGGCGGCAAATGAATGCCATAGAGATAGGTCAACAAAGCATACAGCAAGATCATGGCCGGCGGCGTGATGAGCAGCCCCAGCCCGCCGGAAGTCAGGCTGATTTTGCGGATGGTTGGGTAGCGGACGCGGTAAATGCTTTTGACAAACGGCAGCAGCATAAAAGCAGCCAATGATTGCAGATACAACAGAAAATTGGCAAAAACCTGGTACGAACCCACCTCGGCGGCAGGCAAATAAAGGCTGACCAGATACAAATCAAGGCGAGAGTTGAGCATCCCGGCGAAACCCAACAGAAAAAAGGGGAAAGCCAGGCGAAAGTAAGGGAAATGGAAACGGCCGTGCCCACCCCTCCACACCCACCGGAAACGCCATAACAAGGCCGCGCTCCGGGCCAACGCTGTCAGCGCAAACAGGTGGATGAGCCAATCGGTGGATAGCTTGTCGCTGTTCAGGAACACGGCCGTGATCATCACCGCCAATCCCGCCACTTCTACCAGCGCCGCAAACGTGAAATCCCGTTTATACGTCACCAGCACGTTAAACGACTGTCGCCAGACCAGCGCCGCCCCCCAGACGATGATCCAGCCTGCCTGACCGGGATAGAGCCAGAGCGCGATAAGCGCCAGGCAGGCCAGCAGCGCCGACCGGGTGATCAGACTGCTTTGCCAGGCGCCGGCGATGCGCGCCGGGGCGCGGCTAAATTCACGCAGCAAGTATTCCTGGTTGCCCCAGGCGACGAGGTGCGCCCCCAACTGCACCGTCACCATCACGGCCACAAATGCCCCCCACTGCGCCGCCGAACTCTGGCGAATGACCAGCAAGGAAATGAGCGGGGTGAAGATGAGCGGCAGCAGGTTGTTGGCCGTGTTCGCCGCCGCTGCCCTGGCCCGGCGCTGCCACTTGAGCCAGTACGGTTTGCGCCGCCAGGCGCGCCAATCGGCCAGTTTCATCATCCCAGGTAGCCTAAAGCGCGCAGTTGTTCGGTTATCAGCGCGTTCGCCTCATCGGGCGGCGGCGTGGCAAACGGCCGAAACGCCGCCGCCGGTTGGGTACAAACAGGATACGCCTGTTGGAATTCGTCGGTGAACATCTCCGTCAGCACACGGCCGTGCATGTCATCCGGTACGGCCACGCCTGACAGGTGCAGGATGGTGGGGGCCAGGTCAATCAGGCGCGCTTCGTGCATACGGCCGTGCCGGAAAACCGGGCCACAGGCCACCAAAATCCCTTCTGGCCGGTGATTGCCGGAGTCGGCCAGCCATTGCTGCGCCACCAGCGCCCCATCGGTGGCAAACATGGGATAAGCTACATCGCCGGGGTCAGCCATGATCACGTGCAAATCCGGCCCGGCGGCCAGATATGGCCCTTCCCCGGCGGCTTCACGGGGGATGACGTCCGCCACCAGCGCCCGCCCGGTAGCCGGTTCCCGCAAATCCTGTAACGCCTGCATCACCCGCGCCCGCGCCGCCAGATAGTCTGCCGGGGGCACAATGCCCTGCGGCTGCCGCCCCTGCACATTCAGGTAAACCTGCCCCATGTGCCCCTGGGCATAAGCCATTGTTTGCCGCCAATCCACGTCTGCGTACCCCAGCAGCCGCTCGCGCCCACCCAGGCGCAGCAGCCGCATGGTCCAGCGGGCCGCCTGTGGCTGCCGGGCAAGCGCCGCCCGCAGCCGCACCCACGCTTCTTCCTTTAAGGCCAACAGCCCGGCGGCCATCAGCCCCAGGTTCAGATTCACCACCTGGCGCTGTGGGCCAAACCCATGATCGCTCATCACCATGACGGCCGTATCCCCCGGCAACCTGTCCAACAGCGCGTCCAACGCGGCGTCAATTTGGGCAAACACATCGCGCACGGCCGTGCCAAAGCGGGCGCCCATTTCGGGCCGGTAAAATGGGTGCGTCTCGTCCAGATACCGCCACAACTTATGCTGCGCCAGATCGGTCATAAAAAAGTGAACCATCAAAAAGTCAACCGGGTGATCTTGGGCAATACGCAGGGCGTAACGAATTTGCGCGGCCGTGACGGCCTGCACGTCGGCAATGAACGCGGCGGTTCGTCTGGGGTGGTAGGTGACGTGAGGCGTCAGGCGATAAGGGCCTGACTCGGCGTGGTACGGCCGTAAAAAACCAGGCGGGTACGTCGTTTCCCCCTCATCTGGGCTGAGCAGGCCGGGCGCCAGGAAGCCATTCACCGGCGGCGGCGGGTAGGTCAGCGGCACGTTCAACACGCCCACCCGCCGCCCGGCCGCCGACAGATAATCCCACAACGGCCGTGCCTGCATATCGGTCGCATTCACCAGCTGTGGCCGGTCTAAGTCGGGTGAATGGGGGCGGAAAAAGTCAAAAACGCCGTGGCCGGCCGGGTTTTTGCCGGTCATAAAGCTGGCCCAGGCCGGGGCCGTTACCGGCGGCAAAGTGGAACGCAGCGGCCCGGAGACGCCCCGCGCCACCAGCCCGGCCAGCGTGGGCAAATGTCCGGCGGCCAGCCAGGGGTCTAACAAATCAAACGTGGCCCCATCCAGGCCAATCACCAACAGCATAGGGGAATCTCTGTCCTGAAAACAATCAACGATTTTGCAGATTTTCTAAGCGGTGCAGCCAAAGGGTTTCGCCGCGCAGATTTTGCTGGGCGACCATTTGCGGCGTGAAACCCTGGGCCTGAAAGAGATGCAAAATGGCATCTACGGCCGTCAGCGACGACGACACCAGCAGCACAGACCCGCCGGGATTTAAGTGCCCGGCAGATTCAGCCGCAAACCGTTCGATCACCCCGGTGGCATGAAAAGCGCGGTCCAGCATATCCTGTGGTTCACCCTGGAAATAAGGCGGGTTGAACAGGATGACGTCGAATTTTTCGCCGGGCACGGCCGTGAACAAATCCCCTTGCCGCACCTCCACACAGTTTTCCAGTTCATTGAGCATCACGTTGATCCGGGCACAGCGCACGGCCGTTGGGTTGATGTCTACGGCCACTACTTGCCGGGCAGCAAGTTGCGCCGCAAAAACCGCCCCCACGCCCGATCCCGTGCCCAAATCCAGCACCCGCGAACCGGGGGGAATGAGCTGCTCGTTCAACGACCTGACCATAAAATCGCTGGTAAAAAACAGAGTAGGGTTGAATACTTCGGGTAAGATGAGGAACGGCCGTGCCGCCACCCATTCCAGCACCAGCCGGTTGTGGCGGTGGCGTTGGAAAAGCCGGAAACGATACCGGCGCCATGTTTGCCAGAATCGGCGATTCAACCGCTGCCGGTGGCCGGTGGACATGGCCGGACTGTACCATAAAATGGCGTGATCGGATACGAAGCCGGATTTGCCTGCCAGTCAACTTTTCGCACGGCCGTGACCCCCGGCGTACAATCCGACCTTTGCGAAGAGTGAAAAGGGTTGGTTTGTGAATGAAACAGGTTCCAGTGGGCAAAGGTGAGGCCGCACGGTCTCAAAGATCAACCGCAGCCACATATGGTATTCCCCTGGCTCTGTTTGGCATTTCCCTGGCAGTGCGGTTAGTGACCGTGTATCTGACCGAATTTGACGGGCTGTACGGGCAAGACTCCTTTGCCTATTTCCACTATGCCCTGGCGCTACGGCAGGCATTAGCCGCCGGGGAGCTGCCGCCGCCTTTCTTCTGGCCCCTTGGCTATCCACTGCTGGTGGCGCTGGCCAGCCTGTTTACCGGGGCGCAGCCCCTGGCCGGGCAGTTAAGCAGCGTGTTGGCCGGAGCCGCCATTGCGCCGCTGGTCTATCTGCTCGTCCGCGCCTACCACCCGTCAGCGTATGTAGGTGGCATTGTCGCCGGATTATTGGCCGCCACAGCCGCCCAACTCATGCTTTCCAGCCTGTCGGTGATGGCGGATACGGCCGCGCTGTTTTGGGCCACGCTGTCGGCCTGGCTGATGGTGCGCTACGCGCAGCAGTTATCGGCCCGGTGGCTGGCAGCGGCGGCGGTGGCTATCGCCCTGGCTGCGTTGACGCGCTGGGTGTATGGCCTGCTGGTGATTCCCTGGGGCGCGGCGGCGTGGCTGGCCTGGCGGCAGGCCGGCTTTACCTGGCGGCAGATGGCCGGGGCGGCGGCGACGGCCGTAGCCATTGGTCTGGCGCTGCTGGCAATCCATTCGGCCGCTGACCTGGCGCGGGCCACGCCATCGTACACCGGCGATTTGCAGGTGTATAGCTGGCGCCCGGCGAACGCTTTCCAAAAAGAGTTGGTGAACGCCGACGGCCGTTTCCGCTACGAATACGTCACCGGTTACTTTTACGCCCGGTCGGCCTTTCACCCCGCCTACATCTTCCCCTTGTTGGCCCCTTTCTGGTTGTTGGGGTTGTGGGCGCTGCGGCGGCAGCCGCCGGCCCTGATTGTCTTGTTGGTTGGCTGGATTTTGATCATCTATCTATTTCTGGCGGGTGTGCCCTGGCAAAACTGGCGATTTCCCCTTTCCTTCTTCCCGCCACTGCTGGTATTGGTGGGCGTGGGGGTTGATTGGCTGTGGCCGCGATTAGCGGGCCGCTGGCGACCGTTGCTGCTGGCCACCTGCGCTCTGGCGCTGGTGGGCAGCCTGGCCTGGACTGTGCGAGATGTGGGGCGTTTTGCGGCCTGGGCCAATGAACGCAAGGCAACGGCCGTGACCATTGCCGCCACCCTCCCGCCTGATGCCACCCTCATTGCCTTTGACCTGACGGCGACGATGCAGCATTACACGGCCGTAGACACCCAAGAAATTTTTAATCTGACCGAGGCTGATCTGGCCGAAATTGTGGCCGGGGAGACGGCCGTTTACCTCCTGCTCAATCCCGACAACATCCACAGCCAATGGACGGGCAAAAGCCCGGAACGCAACTTTACCTGGCTGCAAACCCACGCCACCCTGACGCCTGTAGCCAGCTACGGGGCGCTGGTTTTGTACCGGGTGGAGGGTGGAGATTGAGAGATTGCCCAATCTCTCAATCTCCCAATCTCCCAATTACCTATGAGTCAACACATCGCCCTCATCCTGCCCGGTTTCAGCCGCGACGCCGACCATTGGGCCATTCCGGCGCTGCAAAACCTGGCCGTACATCTGGCGCAGGCGCATGACGTGACCGTGTTCAGCCTGCGTTACCCGGCGGTGGGCGTTTACCGGTTTGGCGGGCTGACGCATGTGGCCCTGGGCGGGGGGCTGCGCGGCGGCTTGTATTCGTTTTACCTGTGGCAACGCGCCGTGCGGGCGATTGTGCAGGTGCATCGGCAACGGCCGTTCCACCTGCTGCACGCTTTTTGGGTAGACGAACCGGGGCTGACGGCCGTCCTGGCCGCCGCCCTCATCAAACGCCCCGTCGTCGCCAGCATCGGCGGCGGTGAACTGGTCTATTTCCCTGACCTGGCCTATGGCACCCAGGCCACCCGGCTGCGGCGCACCATCATTCGCGTGGCCTTAAACAGGGCAACGGCCGTGACCGCCGGTTCCCTCTACCAGCTAGACCAATGCCGCACGCATGGCGTTCCGGCAGAGCGGCTGCATCTGGCCCCCCTGGGCGTGGACACCGACCTTTTTCGCCCGCGCCCCACCCCGGATTGGGCGCGCCCCACCCTGATTCAGGCGGCCTCACTGGTTCCGGTGAAAGAGCAGGTTTTGCTGCTGGAAGTGATGCAGCGGGCGCGCGAGACCATCCCATCTATCCACCTCATTCTGGCCGGAGACGGCCCCCTTAAAGAGGATTTACAACAGCTTGCCCGGCCATACGGTCTGGCAGAGAGCATCACCTGGGCAGGCAAAGTGGCTTATCCGGCCATGCCGGGCTTATACCCGCAGGCGCACCTCTATCTGCAAACCTCCCGGCACGAATCGCAGGGGGTGGCGGTGGTAGAGGCGTTGGCCTGTGGGCTGCCGGTGCTGGGCACGGCCGTCGGTCTGCTGCCGGAAGTGGCCGCCCGCCCCGCCACCCATGACCCGGCCACGCTGGCGGCGCAAATGATGGACGTTCTGGCAGACCAACAGGGGTATGAACAGTTGCGCGAGCAGGCGCGGCGGACGGCCGTGAACGACTACAGCCTGCCCCACACCACCGCCGCCTTTACCAGGATTTACGAAAAGGTAATGGGGTGATTGGTTCTGCCAATCACCCCATTACCTTTTCATAGAGTACGGCCGTTTTCTCTGCCGTTTGCGCCCAGGTGAACTGCTGCACCCGCGCCCATCCTTTTTCCCGCAAAACGTCACGCTGACGGCCGTCGGTGAGCAAGGTGTGTAAACCGGCGCTCATTTCGGCCACATCGCGCGGGTCCACCAGCCAGGCCGCCTCGCCGCACACCTCCTCCATGGCCGTACCCCGGCTGGAGAGGACGGGCGCGCCGCAAGCCATCGCCTCCAACGGCGGCAGCCCAAACCCCTCATACAGCGAAGGAAAGGCAAACACCGTCGCCAGCGAATACAGGCCGGGCAAATCGGCCTGGTGTACATAGCCCAAATAATGAACAAACCCGGCAAGCCCCAACTGCGCCGCTTCTTTCTGCAAAACATCCAGCAGCCGGCCATTGGGACCAACCAGGCACAAATGCGCTCTCAGCCCCCTCCGGTGTAAACCGCTGACGGCTTGAACAAGCCGCCGCAGATTCTTGCGCGGCTCAATGGACCCCACATACAGAATAAACTGCGGCGGCAGCCCATACTTTTCTTGCAAATTTTCTCGCTCTTTGGCCTGCTGCCAGGGGTGAAAGCTGTCGGCCACAGCCAGGTGAATAGCATGGACTTTATCCGGCGGCAGCCCCAACACGCGCACCAGATCGGCGCGGGCGCTTTCCGAATCGGTAATCACGGCGCTGGCGCGGCGCGCGACCAGGGGCATCAGCAGGCGCAAAGCCAGCAGGCGTGACCAGGGATGGTGGCGACGATACAGGAAAAGTGAAGCGTCGTGAATGGTGGTGACGTAAGGGGTCACGTGCCGGATGGGGGCCGAATTGTTGGGGAAATGGCACAGGTCGGGTCGCTCCTGGCGGATAGCGCCGGGCAATTTAAGCTGCATCCACAACCAGCGGCTGCGGGGAAAATAGCCCTCCGCCAGAGTGACGCCCGGCGAAACAAATTGCTCCAGGGGACGATTGCAAAAGAGGGTAAATTCCCACGTTGGCCGCGCCTGCGCCAGGTGTGTCACAATTTGTTCGGTGTAGTGCCCCACGCCCGACCGGTTGCCCAGCATTGGCGTACATTCAATTCCAATCCGCATAACGTTTTTTCTCGGCGGCCCACAAGCCAACTAACAGCCAGAATAATAAGCCGGTGGCATTAAATAGCAAGAAGAAGTCCAAAAAACCGTGAATCAGATACGCCAGCAGCCCGGCGGCAACCGCCAGCCGCCACATGGTGGCATCCGGCCGGCCTGTTTGCCGGAACAGATCCAGCGCCAGCCAGAACAGCCAGAGCAAGAAAGGCAGCGCCCCCACTATGCCCAACGACACCAGCATTTCCAGGTACCAGTTGTTGGTGTGAATGGTGTTATTCAGGCGAGGGTCGCCCAGCCGGGCGCCGTAGAGCAGGCGATAGTTATCGAAGCCCACGCCTAGCCACGGCCGTTCCTGCCACATTTGCCAGCCTACCGTCCATAATACGCGCCGGTTGGGGATGGGCAAACTGTAGCCCCAGCCCTGCCGTGTGGTCTCGGTGGGGGTCACGGCCGTGCCCGGTTTGGCGGGTGTGACGGCCACGGTTGTCGTGGCAAAACGGCCGCTCTTGTTGCCAAACCAGGTGACGTGTTCCTGCACCACGTCCCAATACAACGCATAGGTGCCCGGCTGGGAGGGGGCGCGCAGCCAGATGTCCAGTTGCGCCTGCTGCCCCGGCATGACCGTGCCGGGAAAGGGCCAGCGCGGCTGCCCATGTTCCCGCCCCGTCTCTGCATTGATCCAGCGCGCTCCCAGCACAATGGGGGGATTGTTTTCGCTTTGCCAGATGAGTTTGCCGGTGTTCACGGCCGTGACTGCCACCTTTACCGATTCATTGGCCGCCAGCGTCAGGGTCGGGGGTGTTTCCAGTTCCGCCAGATACCATTGATCCTCATTGCCGCTTTGCAGGCGCAGGCGAAAACCGCTGCTGCCCACAAAATTGGCCGTCGCCAACAGCCCGGTGATAAGCGCCAGCGCCAGCCACCAGGCGCTCATCCGCCGCCACGCTATAGGCTGCCGCCAGCAAAGCCAGCCTACCAGCAGCAAACTCACCAGCAAAATGGTGGCAAAGCTGGCCCGGCTAAACGTCAACACGCTGGCCTGCACATAGAAAAGCGTGAGCAAAGCCAAAAATAGCAGCAGCAGCCAGCGCCGCCGCCCGGTCACTTTGCCGTAGGCCACTACCCAGGCCAGCGCCAGCAAAAAAGGCAGCGAGGCTTCAATGAACATAGCCGCCTGATTGGCATAATCGAACGGCCCGGTGAGGCGGATGTACTGCCCGGCGACCGTCACTTTGGCCCGGAACAGCGCCAGCCAGCCCAATTCCTGATAGCGATAGCTTTCCCACATGCCTATCCCGGCGGCGATGAGGCCACCGGCCAACAGAGCGGCGGCTACCAGGTAGCCATCACGCCGCTGCCGCACAATTTGTAAGACGGCCAGCGCCAATAAGACGCCGCTCATCAGCCGCAGGGCAGCTTTGAAGGCATTGGCCTGGTGCGCCGGGGCAAAAAGAGCAGCCAACAGCAGCGCCGCGCCAAAGGGGAGCAGCCACAGCCAGTAACGGTCGGGCAGGCGTGGCCGGGCGCGGGTATAGAGGAGGGTCACGGCCGTTGCCAGCAGCGTCAGCGCCAACAACAACTCCACATTCGTCACCGTGAGCGGGCCAACGCGCCACAGCACTTTATCCAGCTCAAACGGCAGGCTAAACGCCAACAGCATCAGGCTGATGAGGGGTAAAGGGGGGAGGTTTTTTTGGAGCATAAGTTTTTGATAAAGCGATCTTATCTCTCAATCTCCCCATCCCCCCACCCACAAGACCCCCAGGCAGGCAACAAATAACATACATTCGGCCACAATGAGGGAAATGGCGGGGCCGGTGATGCCATACCGGGGGATAAGTCGCCAGCACAAGAGGGCGTGGACGGCCAACATGCCCGCGTTAAAGAAGATCAGGTAGGTTTGCTGGCGGCGGGCAATCAGGTAATGGGTGAGGCTGTAATTAACAAAGGTGGGGATGAGGGCCAGGGCCAGCAGTTGCAGCACCGGGATGCCGGGGGTGTAGTCACGGCCGTACAACAAGGGCATCAACCAGCCGGCCGTGAGCCAAAAAGCGACTGCCAGCAGCAGCCCCCCCCCGGCCAACAGGCCGCTGACGTGCCACCCCAGGCGGCGAGCCTGGGGGCGATCTTGCTGCCAGGCCAGGGCGATGGCCGGAAAGACGGCGGCCAGCAGCGAAGCGGGAATAATTTGCATCGGTTCCACCAACCGGGCGGCGGCGCTGAATTGAGCTACGGCCGTTTCCCCCAAACGCATTTGCAACAACAAAACTGCCAGCCGGGTATAGGCGATGGAGAGGAAAATGGCAATACCCAGGGGAAAGGCATGGCGCAAGATACGGCCGTACCGCGCCTCCGCTGTTGCCGGGTTGGTAATAGGCCAGCGGAGGTCTTGCAGCCAGCCATCCTGGCGCAGCCGGTACAGGCCAATGCCGGTTATGGTCAAGACGGCCGTCAGCCCGGCCAATGCCAGCCCATTAACGCCGCCGCCGCGCCACAGGATCAGGATGCCGCTGACGGCCGTGAGCACCCGCGCCGCCCCCAACAGCCAGGCTTCCTGGGCCAACGCCTGCTGCCCGCGAAAAACATACGCCACAAACTCCAGGTAGGTATTGCTCAACTGCATCGCTCCTAACAACAACAGACTCAACCGCGCCGCGGCCGGCTGCCGGGTTGTGGACAGCAGCAGTCCGGCTATGACGATGACGCTCAACCCCACTTTCAGGTGAAAGGCCATGCGCGCATAAGGTTGGGCGGCACGGCCGTGAACGGCCACTTCCCGCGCCGTTAGCACCTGCAAACCCATATCTGCCACCTGCGCCCACACCAGCCCCAACGCCAGCCCGTAACTATACAGGCCAAAACCGGCAGCGCCCAACCGCCGCGCCGCCAGGATAACCAACGCCAGCATGGTCAGCCGCCCCACCAGTTCGGAAGAGAGTTTGGTCACGGTATTTTGCGCCAGGCGGCGGTGAAGGCCAGATGGGAACAAGGTAATTAGCTTCCTTTGAGATTGGAGATTGGAGATTGGAGATAAGGAGATGGGCAGATTGGGGTGACGCCAATCTCTTAATCTCTCAATCTCTCAATCTCTGCCCCCTAAACCGCCAGGCCAGGGCACAGACCAGAGCGCGGCAGCCAGGCCGAACAGGATGGCGCCTTGCAGGGTAAATGGCGTTGGCTCCGGTTGCAGCAGGCTGATGAGGAGAATGGCTACCCACACGGCCGTTGGCGGCGCAAAATTCAGCAACAAATCGCGGCGCAGCAGGGGCGCGGCCAACAGCCAGAGCCAGGCCAGAAAACCGGGCGCGCCCAATTCCGCCCCCACCAACAGGGGCGTTACATGCACCAGTCCGGCCTGCGGATGCAGGGCCGCCGCTGCCTGACGAAATTGCCCCAGACCCACGCCGTGCCAGGGGTGGTTTACCATCAACTGCCAGGCCAGCGGCGCATCGCGCAACCGTTCGGACAGCGACAACAGTTCCAGGGTGTTACCGGGTGGGGAGAGGCGGCCCACCACCAGCGGAGCATACGCCAGCATAAACAGCGCCGGTATGGTCAGGATCAGCGCCGGTAAAAGGGGGGACGGCCGTACCCCTTCCCGACGCCACCAGACCCAATCGGCCAGCAAATAAACGGCCGTGCCAGCCAGCCAGGCCAGCCAGGCCGAGCGGGACAGGCTGACCAGAATACCGGCCATGCCGCCCAGCAACGCCAGCCAGACCACCACCCGCAGCCGCCCGGTGACGATGTGTCGGCAGGGCCAGAGCATCAGCCACAGCAGCACCAGCTTCCAGCCCAACCGGTTGGGGTGGCTGTTCAAACCATATGCCCGCAGCCAGGGTGTTTCGCCATTCATCACCACGCTGATGCCGCTGGCAAATGGGGCCAAAACCGGCTCACCCAGCCAGGCCAGCCCCACTTCCCGTTGTAGTCCAAATTGGGCCAGGGCCACGCCCGTTTGCAGGATGATGACCAACGCCATCACCGCTATCAGGCCATGCCAGGGTGGTTGTTGGGGAAAGAGATTGATCAGGCTGAGGTAAACAAGCCAGAAGAGAAGGAACATGAGTACGGCCGTGTGCCATCCCCTGGCGACCCCATCTACCACCACCAGCAGCGTGACGCCCGCCAACGGCAGGGTGATGCGCCGTGCCCCCCATGACCAACTATCGGTTCGCCGCGCCTGCCGCCACTGCCGGACCAACCCCACCGCCAACAGCGGCGGCAGCAAGGCCAGCGGCCCCACCCGCCAGCCGCCGCTCAATACGAAGCCGCCCCAGGTAAATGGCCCCTGCTGCCCCCCATCAGAATGGCTGAGCAAGGCCAGCAGCAGGAATAACAGCCAGAGAACCCGCGTACCGGTCAACAGCCAGGCAGATAGGGTCTGGTGTGTAAACCAATTTCTGGCGGTGGTGACGGCCGTTGCCGGCGGGGCGCTCTTAATCATTTCCTGCTCGTTTCAGAAGTTCAACTTTTTGGGAAAAGTTGAACTTCTTTCTTGCTGCTGGCGATTATATAACTTCGCCCAGGGTTTGTCGTTTGCCGGCAACTGCGCCTCCCCAATCTCCCATTTGTCCATGCCCGGCGCTGTGTTATAGTGCCGGGCATGGAGAGCAAACGCATTTTGCTGGTGGATGATGAACCGGCGATCACCGGCGCCCTGTCGGCCATTTTGCAGCGCGCGGGGTATGAAACGGCCGTCGCCGCCACCGGCGCCGACGCCCTGGCCCAATTTGCCACCCAACCAGACCTGGTCATCCTGGACATTATGCTGCCGGATACGGATGGCTACCAGGTGTGCCGCGCCATTCGCCAACAACCAATCTACGTGCCCATCCTCATGCTCACCGCCAGAGACACCCTGCCGGACAAGGTGTTGGGGCTGGAACTGGGCGCCGACGCTTACCTGACCAAACCGTTTGCCCCCGGCGAACTGTTGGCCCAGGTGCGCGCCCTGTTCCGGCTGGTGGGGCAAATGGAGGGGGACACGGCGGAAACGCCGCTGCGTTGTGGCCCACTTACCATATACCCGCACCTGTGCCGGGTGGAACTGGACGGTACAGAGATTGAACTGACGCCCAAAGAGTACGCGCTGCTACAACTTTTTCTGCAGCGACCGGGGTATGTTTTTGGCCGGGAAACGCTGCTGCGCCAGGTGTGGGGGTATGAATACCTGGGTGATTCGCGCACGGTGGATGTGCATGTGCAGCGCCTGCGGGCCAAAATTGAGCGCGACAGCAGCCACCCGGAACTGTTGTTAACCGTGCGGGGGTTTGGGTATCGGTTGGTAGCTGGGGGCTAGAGGCCGGAAACAAACCACCGGCCATCCCATCATTTCAGATGGGAAAGGATGAGATTGGCAACGGACAACGGCCGTTCCAACATCAACATGTGCCCCACGTCCGCCACCTCCACAAAGGTCGCTTCTGGCTGAATTTGCTGCCAGCGCGCCCACGCTTCCGGGTGCAGTGTATCGGTTTCCATAGCCCGCACCGCCAGCGTCGGCTGCGTTACCCGGGGCAAATAATCCCAAACCAGGCCACCATTTCCCATCATTTGCCGGTACAAATGCTCCTCCCATTCACGGGAAAAACGCAGCGTGAACAGGTTATCTTCACTCAGGACAAAGCTGTTATTGACATAATCCCATAACGATTCGTCTGAGAAGCGGGCAAAAACGGGCTTTTGCCGGTAATGGGCAAACGCCGTCTGCAAATCGGGCCATTGGTAGCGCCGGTTGCGGGCCGCTGCCAGCAGCGGCAGTTCCTCTACCCCGCCGGGCAATTGGGCAATGGCCGCCAGCATAGAGGGCAGCATAAACACAGGGTCTACCAACACAAGCTGGCGAAACAGGTCTGGGCGTTTGGCGGCAGCTACGGCCGTGATCACCGCCCCTAACGAATGGCCCAGGCCAATCACCTGGCGCAGCCCTTGTTGGTCAAAGAACGTAATCAGATCATCAGCCAGCGCCCGCCAGTCGGGTAAAGAAGCAGGGTGGACATGGGGCCACAACGGCCGTTGCTCCATGGCCAACACTCGATAATGGGCCGTAAACGGGGCCAAAAATTGCCGGAAACAGGCCGGCGGGTACGCATTGGGGTGGGCAAAGTGCAGCACCTCACCGCTGCCCCCCCAGGTGATGTAAGGCATGTTGTCGGTCAAATGAGCCTCCTTCAATAATGGCTGGTGGCTTGTACCAACCACCACTTTCCCTCACTTTACCAAAACTTTTACAATAGACGAACGGGTATGGACCACAT
>JAHBVI010000296.1 GCA_019637635.1 Anaerolineae bacterium | reverse complement strand
GGGACTATGCTCAAATCTTGTTGATGGGAGCGCTTTTAGCTCCTGGCAAACGGACGGTTAGTGCCGCCTTGACAGTAATGGGATTGAAAGATGACCGGCAATACCAGAATTACCATCGCGTCCTGAACCGGGCGAAGTGGTGCGGCTTAACCACCAGCAAAATCCTATTGGGGTTATTGGTGGCCGCGTTTGTCACCGCCGATATGCCGATTGTTGTCGGTGTAGATGAAACACTGGAACGGCGCAAAGGGGAGAAAATCAAACAGAAAGGGGTATTTCGAGACGCAGTACGCTCCAGCAAGAAATATCTGGTGCATAGCTTTGGCTTGCGTTGGGTGAGCATGATGCTGATTGTGCCTGTGCCGTGGAGCAGTCGGCCGTGGGCGTTGCCATTTCTGACGCTCAATGCGCCCAGTGAAGCGACCAACAAAGAAAATGGCAAGCGGCACAAGACAAGCATTGACTGGATAGGGCAAATGGTCTGTCTGGTACGTCGTTGGTTGCGGGGTCGGGCGTTGGTGTTGGTGACTGATGGCGGTTTGACGGCGGTGAAGTTGGGCTTGACTTGCGGGGCGTTGCGGCAGCCGGTGACGTGGGTTTCCCGGTTGCGCCTGGACGTAGGTTTGTACGATTGGCCTGGCGAGCAACCACAAGGGAAACGTGGCCCGAAACCGAAAAAAGGCAAACGGCTCAACTCCCTGCAAGCTCAGTTGGACGACCCCCACACTGCCTGGTGTCAGACAGAAATTGACTGGTACGGTGGGCGCAAGTACACCATCGAGTATGTCACCGGCAAGGCTCTGTGGTACACACCGGGCTTTGACCCGCTGCCCATTCGCTGGGTGTTGGTGCGTGACCCGGCTGGCAAATACAAAGCCACTGCCTTTCTTTGCACCGACCTGACGGCTGACCCCTTACAAATCTTGCACTGGTTCATCCTTCGCTGGAATGTGGAAGTCACCTTTGAGGAAGCCCGTGCCCATTTGGGGTTGGAAACGCAACGCCAATGGTCTGACCTGGCTATTGCTCGTACCACCCCCATTATCTTGGGTTTGTTTTCTTTAGTGACCTTGTTGGCTTATCAATTGACAAAAGAGAAACCTTTCCCGGTGCGCACCTCGGCCTGGTATGTCAAGAAAGAGCCAACGTTTTCCGATGCTTTGGCGGTAGTCCGGCGACATATCTGGTTTGGGCTATGGGGCAAATATATCGAGTCCGCCCCAGACCCAGACTATGTCCTAATTCCAACCTCTGTTTTCAATGGTCTGGTGGATTCGATGTGCTATTCCACCTAAATGGATAAAGTCGAG
>JAHBVI010000295.1 GCA_019637635.1 Anaerolineae bacterium | reverse complement strand
TACGTGAAAGATTCCTCGGAAGACCTCGGAGCAACTGTGATAAAAGTCAAGGGTAAAAATAAAATTGGTTAAGCAGCTCGCCATGATGAACCATCACGCACGATGGCATTGAGCAGAGTGAGCAGCTTACGCATACAGGCCGTGAGTGCTACCTTGGGAAGTTTCCCATTAGCGATCAGCCGGTCATAAAAAGTCTTAAGCATCGGGTTGTAACGAATACCGGAAAGAGTAGCCATGTACAAAACCGAGCGCACATCTGAACGCCCACCAAAAATATGGCGTCGGCCGCGGAAACGGCCGCTGTCGCGGTTAAAAGGGGCCAGGCCGACCAGGGCTGCGATTTTTTGCCGCGATAGGGTGCCTAATTCTGGCAATTCAGCCAGCAGGGTGAAGGAAGTGACTTCCCCCACACCAGGTACGCTTTCTAAACGGTCTCGTGTTTCGCGCCAAAGGGCGTTATTGTCAATCCAATCGGCCAATTCTGCCTCGATTTCAGCTAATTCAGCGGTAATCCAGGCGATATGCTTTTCTAAACGGGGGAGCAAAGAGGGGTTTATCGAAGTGCGCCGATTCTTCTCCGCCGTTTGCATATCAATCAATTGGCGGCGACGGGTCACCAGTGCTTTGATAAGCTGCTGGTCCCCCTCAGCCAGAGGGCGTACCTCTGGCCGAATGGCCTGGGCAAACTGGGCAATGACCTGGGCATCGATTTTATCCGTCTTGGCCAACTGCCCTAAGGCCCGGGCAAAATTCCGCACCCGTGTGGGATTGACCACCACAATGGGTAAGCCGACGGCGGCCAGCTCACTAACCAATGCCTGCTCGAACCCACCGCTGGCTTCGACCACAATTAAGGCAACGGCTGGCTCGGCCTGCAACCGCTTCACAATCGCGGCCACCCCGTCGGCATCGTTGGCCTGCCGCTCCACAATTTCCTGGTTCCACTGGGCCACATCCAGAGCCGTTTTGGAAACGTCAATGCCGATAAAGATTGCTTCTGATGGTTGTGTCATGATTCACTCCTGTTTGACCCGCACTAGCATCAATGCGGACTTCTATGTCCTTACAACTGTTCGGGTTCTATTTGATTTTTCTATCTGGCGACCCACGCTCCGACGCGGCTTTTCACCCATGACAGCGGCCTACCAGATAAGCTCTATGATACCCAAAGTGAATCTTTTATGGTTGCTCATGTTCATGACAACACGAGGGGCCTCATCTCCGAGACGGTTTCTTGAACCAAATGACAATCGGCCTTTCGTGGTGGCTCAATCATACTAATGACAGGTGATTTGCATAAGTTGCGAAGACTTATTTAACGATGTATTAAATACTATACGAATATCCCAATATCTTAATCCTTCCTG
>JAHBVI010000294.1 GCA_019637635.1 Anaerolineae bacterium | reverse complement strand
GCCCAGTACAACCGCATGGGGCAGATGAAAATCCTGGATTTGGGCAACGGTCTCAAAACCTACTACGGCTACAACGGCTACGAAGCGTTTGGGCAGCACGACCAGTATGATACTAAAAATGTCACCTGGAATTGGGTACCTCGTTACGGTCAGTTGTGGCGCATCTGCACCGCTGCGGACGCCTCCACCCTGTGTCTGGCCAACAATAAAGACGTTGCCCCCACCAGTAACCAGAAATTAGACATTCGCCACTCCTTTGACGCCGCCGGGAATGTAGACGCCATCCGCGATTACTTGAATGACAACCAGGTGCAATGGTTCAGCTATGACCATCGCAACCGGCTGGAAACGGCCTACACCAGCGATGCCAGCGGCGCCAGCGCCGGTAAATACAACTACGGCTACAGCTACAACCAGATTGGCAACATCACCGGTCGTACCGAGAGGCTCTGGGGGTGCCCTTCCTCCTGTGGTTGGGGGAATCCCACTACCTATCTCTATACCTATGGCAGTCCGGCGCACAAACATGCGGTCACGGCCGTAGGTGGCGGCGGCTCATTCAGCTACGACGCCAACGGCAATATGACCAGCCGCACCGAAGGCGGCATCACCTACACCCAAAACTTCAATGTGGAAAACCGGCTCACCTCTGTCATCAAGAGCGGCGGCGGCGGCACCACCACTTTTGTCTATGACGCCGATGGGCAGCGCATGAAAACCGTGGAGCCGTCCGGCAAGACCATTTATTACCCCTTCCCCGGTTTTGAGGTGGAAGTCAACGGCCCGGTGACCATGCGCCGCCTCACCTACAGCCTGGGTGGGCAGACGATTGCCCAACGGGAATTGGGATTGGGGTTGGCCGAAAATTATGACGACGGCAACGCCAACGGCTGGACGGCGCACAGCGGCAGTTGGAGTATGCTGGATACCGGCGCCGGCTACGCCTACCGGCAAACGAACACGGCTAACACCGCCACCAACAGCAGTTATGCCCTTACCCAATCGGGGGCCATGGCCTACGAATGGCAGGCAACGTTTAACAGCGGTATTACCGCCGGCGGACTGCACTTCATGGCCAGCACGGCCGCCGACGCCAATCATGGCAACAGCTACCTGGTGTGGCAGAACAGTACCACGATTAACATTTATGAGACTATTGGCAACACTCTGTACAACCGGGCCAATGCCGGGCTGGTGGCGGCCAACGGGCAAACGTACCAGTACCGGGTGACATACAATGCCGGGGTCATTACGGTGTGGCGGAACGGGGCGCAGGTACTCAGTTGGACGGACAGCACCCCCTTGACCAGCGGCAGCTATGTGGCCTGGCGCACCAACCAGAGTAACGTCAGTTTTGACAACCTGCGCATCACGGGT
>JAHBVI010000293.1 GCA_019637635.1 Anaerolineae bacterium | reverse complement strand
GTAAGACCTCAAAATCACGGGATAAACGGCGGTGCATGATGAACCAGGCAAAAGTGCGTTCAACCGTCCAACGTTTAGGCAAGAGTACAAAGTTTTTGGCACCGAATGGCCGCAATACCGGTGAAAGGATAAAGCGAAAGCGTTGAGCAACCCAAGTCACAAGTGAGCCACGATAGGTGCCATCGACCCAAATGATGCGGAGCTTTTTACCCGCACCGCCGAGTCTAGTCAGTAACAGACGAGCACCAGCTGGATCAGAAATAGCAGCCGAGGTGACGACGACAGCAAGCAGCAGACCCATCGTGTCAACGAGGATGTGGCGCTTGCGACCATTAATTTTCTTGCCCGCATCATACCCATGTTCGCCTGGCGTTGCACTGCGCTTGACACTTTGACTATCTAAACTGCCAGCTGTTGGGTGCTTGTGGCGGCCCGCTCGTTGTCGGACCTGCGCGCGCAATATGTCATGGAGCCGCGACCAAGTGCCATCTTTGCGCCAAGCTCGGAAATAGTGGTACACACTTTTCCACTTTGGATATTCATAAGGCAGCATTCGCCACTGGATTCCACTGACAGTGACATACAGGATTGCGTTGATGACCTGGCGTAGATCAAGGCTACGCGGTCTTCCTCCTAGTTTCGCCGATGGGAGTAGTTTCTTGATATAATCCCATTGGCTGTCAGTTAGGTCTGTTGGGTAAAGTTGTTTGTTCACAACTTCAGCTTATCCCAGCTTGCCTACTGCCAGCCTTTCACTTTTCAGACAGCTTCTTAGAAAAGATGCTTATCCAGGAGAAAGGGCGCGGGGCCGGGACGACTGACGATTACTTGTTGCACACTGCCCAAGGTTGCCAAGCGTGCCTGCACCGCGGCGACAGCGTGGGCCTCACAGAGAAGATGCAGGTTGGGTCCAGCATCAATGGTGAAATAGGCTTGTAATCCATCCTGCTCGCGCCAGGCGCGCACAGCTTGGATAATTTCGAGTGTGCCCGGCTGCCAATAAAAGAGAGGAGGTTGGCTTGTCATCATCACGGCGTGCATGGCCAGGGCATCCTGTTCGATCACCGGCCCCAAGCGCGCTAGATCGCGCTGGGCGATGGCGATGCGCACGTCGGCCAGGGCCTGTGCCACACTTGCCACGCGCCCGGCGTTGAGTGGGCTGGTGGCGGCCAAGCCGTGGCCTTGCTCACTGCTTACGGCCTTCTCTGCGCCACTCACCACTGCGACTACATCATACAATGCCCAATGATCAGCTGGATAGAGTTGATGGGCAACACTGGTCGCATCATCATGCCCGCGTTCCCACTCGACAAAGCCGCCAAAGAGACTGCGACTGGCCGAACCGCTACCCCGCCGCGCCAGGGCCGACAGGCGGGTGGCAGCCAAGCGAAGCCCAAG
>JAHBVI010000292.1 GCA_019637635.1 Anaerolineae bacterium | reverse complement strand
CTGCATGTCCCCCTTTGCCATACGCCTGGCGGTGCAGGATGTGGCCGAGGCGGGGCGGGTGAGCGGCCGTATCTATGCCATCTCCACCTGGGGCAGCATCATGGGCACCTATCTGCCGGTGCTGCTGGTCATTCCGCTGGCTGGGACACGCCTGACGGCGCTCATTTTTGGGGCGATTTTGCTGCTGGTGGGGTTGGGCGGCTTGTGGCAGACGCGGCGGCGCACGGCCGTGTGGGGATTGGCGCTCTTACTACTCTTGCTGCCCGTCGCCTATTTTGGCACGCGCGGCACGGTCAAAGCGTATGAGGGGCAGATTTTTGAGACGGAATCGGCCTATAACTACATTCAAGTCATCCGCCGCGATGATTGCAACTACCTGCTGCTCAATGAAGGGCAGGCGTACCACTCCTTTTATTGTGATGGCGGCGAGGTGTCACGGGTGTCGGTGTGGAGCATTATGCTGGCGGCCCCGTTTTTTAACGAAGGGCCGGTGCGGGTAGACAACATGGCGGTGATTGGGTTGGCGGCGGGCACCATTCCCAAGCAGTACGGCCGTGTCTTTGGCCCTATTCCCATTGATGGCATCGAACTTGACCCGATCATCATCCAGGTGGGGGTGGATTATTTTGACCTGACCGACCCCAACATCAACCTGATTGCCGGCGACGGCCGTTACGAACTGAACCGCCTCACCACCCACTACGATGTCATTACCATTGACGCCTACAAGGTGCCCTACATCCCCTGGCACCTGACCACCAGCGAATTTTTTCAGGAGGTGCAGGCGCACCTGACGGAAGATGGCGTGGTGGCCGTGAATGTGGGGCGCGCTCCCCAAGACCGCACCCTGGTAGACGCGATGGCGGCCACGATGCTGACCGTTTTCCCCACCCTGCACGCCATTGACGTGCCCGGCACGTTGAACACCATCCTGATCGCCACCATGCAGCCCACTACACCAGAAAACGTAGCTGCGAATCTGGCACAACTGAGTCCCAACGTTGACCCGCTGCTCAGAGAGGCATTGGATACGGCCGTCGCCCACCCCGCACCCATCACCCCCGCCGACGTCATCTTCACCGACGAACGCGCCCCCGTGGAGATAATTATTGACACGCTCGTTTTACGCTATTTATTACAAACCGGCCCGGCAGGGTTGCCGGGACTGGAACCGTGATACGTGATGCGTGAGACTTTCCGGTCACGCATCACGCATCACGCATCACGCATTACGGAGAAAAATGGAACCAACCACCTGGCACAAACTCCTGCGCACGGCCGTCATCATCGCCATGCCCTTTTTCCTGGGGCTGGGCATGATGCTGCTGGTGATTGAATGGAACTGGCCCAGCTACCCGGAATGGGAGTACGGCCGTATCCCCTCCGATACCTATGGCCTCACCCCGGAGCAGCGGCTCGACCTGGCCCAACAAACGCTGGCCTATTTGCGCCAGCCGGGTC
>JAHBVI010000291.1 GCA_019637635.1 Anaerolineae bacterium | reverse complement strand
GTGCTGCAATCGTCGGGACAGGGGCGGCTGCGGTAATGCCCGCACATGGCGTGGAAGCGGGCATTGACCGTGCGCTCCTTGCCGCGGCCAACCTTGTCGACTGCCGTCTTCATGTTGTCGTAGATGCCCCGGCGCGGCACGCCGCCGAAGGCGGCAAAGGCGCGGGCATGGGCATCGAAGAGCATCTCGTGGCTCTGGCTGGGGTAGGCCACCAGCCAGAAGGCACGACTGGCGCACAGCTTGGCGTGCGCCACCTCCAGGCGCCGGCGCAAGCCCCCAACAAAGGCGTACTCGCAGCTCCAGTCGAACTGGAAGGCCTCCCCCAGGGCGAAGGTGAGCGGCACGAAGGCGGCGCGCTTGGGGTTGGCGGCCGTCTCATCCTTCCAACGCCTGACAAACGCGCAGACTCGGCCGTAGCCGCCGGGATAGCCTTGCGCCTTTATGGCGCGGAACAGGTCGAGCGTCGTGCGCCGCTCGCGTTTGGCCCGGTGGGCGTCCGTCGAGAGCCATTGCCGCAGCGTGTCCGCCCAGGGATCGATGACGCCCGGGGTCTGCCGGGCAGGGTACTTCGGTTCGGTAACGTCAGGCCGGCGCAGCCAGCTGCGCAGGGTGTTGCGGGATAAGCCGGTCTGCCGCGCAATCTCGCGCAGCCCCACCCGGTCGCGGAAATGCATCCGCCGTATCTTTGCCAATAAGCCCACTGTGATCACTCCTCTTGCCCCGCTCAAAAATCAAGCAGGGTAGCCAAATCAGGTGGGTCAAAATTGGATGAAAATTACCCCTCCAAGTGGGTCAGTTCTGGGTGGACGTGAACAAGTAAGCGACAAACAGAGATGTGCTATCGGTTGGGTAGGGAGGAGACGACCTTTTTAGGTCGTCTCCCCAAAGCCGTATTGTTTGGCCGCTCAAGATTTCCTTGGCGACCAGACATACGGGTGATGGCGTTTCGCCATCACCCGCGCGGAACTCGAAGTCAGCCACCCATATGGACTTAAAAGGGTGGCTGACCATCAAATCTCGCCCCTCAGGCGTTTCACGACAGGATGGTCGAGCGAAGAAATTAGCCGGTCTTTGAACGCTAGGTTCACGATTTCTTCGAACGACAGCTCGGGCCAGGCAGGCTCATCGGGTATGTTCGTAGCCTGAAACAGGTCGTATGCGCCAAGGCTACGATTTGCCACCAGTCGGACCCACCCTTGCTCCGCAAGTTTTGCGGCGGCGTGGGCAGATTGTGACCATGTATCGAGCCGCCCGTCTTCGCCCGGCACGTTGACTGGCCACAGGAACACGCTGCCATCACGAGTAATGCCGGTGTAGAGAAGCTTTGGCCGAACCTCCTGGACGAGTTCGGCATAGAGCTCGGGAACGACTAGATAGCATTCGCCGTCCTCACGCAGCTGTAGGACAGCGGCCTGGAATCGCCATGCCTCTCCACCCCTGACCCGAAAAAAGGACTGTGGCCCTGGT
>JAHBVI010000290.1 GCA_019637635.1 Anaerolineae bacterium | reverse complement strand
CTCTACTTTCCGCTAAATTTATTGACATAAATTGCCAATCGAATGAAGCCTGTATCATTTAGATGCAGGCATCTGCAACATAGAACCTTAAAAATGTGACAAAAACAAGCTGTTTTCAAGTCGAAACGGCAGCAACAGCCTGTTTTGACCGCCGATGAGCCAAAATCCCTTTGGGCAAGTGGTTGGTCACCGAGGCTTTTGGGCGAAGTTCCGTGGGCAAGGGGTAACTTTGCGGAAAAGGCAGCCCGGCCAACGCCCGACGAAAGCGACCAGGGGTGGGTTCAGGCTTTCGGTCCCAAAAACCGGTGGACATGGTGGGGTGAAGAGCGGCCAAACCGGTGAGGATTGAACCGGCCAAAATGACCAGTTCAGGTAAACGGTGGCGGGTCTCGGCCGCAAAAACAAACTGACGATGCGCCCCGACCATTTGTTTACCAGCCAAAGGAAGTTGCTCAACCGGCCAGCGGTCTGTATAAAGCGCATGAGCCGTTGACGCTTTCAATTTGACATTCGTCGCCACAAGCAACGGATTCTCGTAGCGGGGGTCGCTGATGGCATAAACATCAAAGAGGTCAGCTTTAGGATCAGGCTCGACATCAGGGCGTACCAGGTCATACCATACCTGAACCGTAATGGTCTCGCCGGTTTCTATTGTCCAGCTAAACGTGGCATCGGGGTCAGAGGCAGCGATTTTCTTCCCCTTGTGCTGGCGGGCCAGAGGACGGACAAGGTCGCCCTTGGTAGGCGGCTTGCCCTTCTTGCCCGTTGTGTCCCGCAGATAGTTGCGTCGGGCGGTGAAGTTCTTGGCTAATCGCAGGAGAAAGCGGGGTACTTGGGCTTCTTGGCACCCTTTGATTTTAAAGCCCGCATCGACCACCATGATGTCTGCTGCCTTCAGGGTACGACGCACCTGGTTGAGTAACTCTTTTTTGAGCGCGGCTTCGCTCGGGTCTTTAGGGTCAACCCGTAGAATAGAACAAGGCAAGGCAATGCGTTTGTCCGCCACCTCGCCAATCCGGGCGACCAGGCCAAGAATAACAGCAGGTAAGGCTTTCTCGGCGATGCTGTGATAATACTTGGATTGCAACCCTTGCAGTTTGGGCCGCCAGAAGGGTGTGGTATCAACGGCCACTGCCCCATACCCCTCATAAGAACGCGGCTGCCAGCTTTGCTGCTCTTCCATGTATTGGTTCCAGGCAACCATGAGTTCGCCAATTTGCCACATACCGCTATGAAAGGCTTTCCAGGATCGACGAACGGCCTGTTCTCCAATGCCTGTTGATTGCAGCGCAGGGAAAATAGCACCTCTATGGGGCAAAAGCGAACCATTAATGAGCATCCAGAGAAAATGAAGCATGGCTAAATTTGTACCGACGTATAAGCCAGATACAATTGATGTTAGGGCCGACATGGTTGGTTCGACTACTGGTGGCATGTTTTTGGTTTCCTTTGTGATGAAAGGTTTTTTCCACTAACATGCCACCATTTCTGTTTTTTGTCACATACCAGTTAGCGGAAAGTAGAG
>JAHBVI010000289.1 GCA_019637635.1 Anaerolineae bacterium | reverse complement strand
CCCCACCAGCCCCACCGACACCGACCTGGACGGTAAAGCGGCGCTGGAATACACCCTGGTCTGGCGCGGCAACCTCCCCAATGACAGCAACTACGTCACCACCCGCCAGACCTACTACAGCAGCGGCGCGAATGTGGGCTTACCCTACGAGACCATCACCTACAAAAATTACAGCACCAGCGCCGCTTTTGCGACTACCGTGCGTAACACCACCAGGGTCACCGGCTACAACGTCCTGGGGCTGCCCACCGGCAGCCAGACCCTGGCCGCCGGCCTGACCACCCTCAGCCAGAGCGTCAGTTATGATTCCCTTTTCGCCTGGCTGCCCGCCACCACAACCGATGCCAACGGGGCTGTGACCGGCTACAAATATGATAAATTCGGCCGGTTGACCAAAGTCATCCGCCCCGGCGATACCGAGGCCAATCCCACCGTCAGCTACAGCTATTGGGATAATACTGCTAACAACGGTACCCTATTCACGAAACCCCTGCTTATCCAGACGGCCTATAATGGCAGCAACGGCGTACGCCAATTTTATGACGGCCTGGGGCGGCTGGTGCAGGAACAGGCGCCCCGTTCCAACGTCCGCTACGGCAGCACCGGCTTTGGCGAACGAGACGTGATCGCCACCTACGCCTATGATGCTCGCGGCCTGCTCACCTGCCAGACCATGCCCTACGACGTGGCCCCCTATGTCTGGAACGGGCAGACCCCTTACCGGGCAGATAATTGCCTCAACTATGCCCATTCGTCAACCACCTACGACATGTTAGGTCGAGTGGTCAAAACAATCGCTCCAGACAACACCACCACCAGCCACCATCATTACGGCGTATGGATCTATAACAACGAGTTGATCACCTATGATGATGTCATAGACGCCAACCGCCATCGCACCCAATATAACTATGATGCCTGGGGGCGGCTGGTGAAAGTGCATGAAATCTCCGGCGACTGCGGCAATTATTGGAGCAGCGAGGGGTACGGCTGTAGTGGCAGTTACGTCACGCCCTGGGCGGTTTATGCCACCACCACTTACGGCTACAATGAACGCAACCAACTGGTGAATGTGTGGGACAATGCCAACAACAATACGCAGATGAGCTATAACGCGCTGGGGCACAAACTGACCATGTCCGACCCGGACATGGGTCCCTGGTCATATGAATACGATACCGCCGGCAATCTGTCCCAACAGGTAGACGCCAATAGTAAACGACTCTGTTTCTTCTATGACGACTTCAACCGGCTGATCTACAAACGGCATGATGCGGATAACGATGGCTGCGAAACAACGGATACGCAGCTGGCCGCCTACAGCTATGGCGATGCCGCCGCCAGCTACAATCTCGGCCGGCTGATCCAGGTGGTAGACGCCTCCGGCACACATACCTTTGCCTATGACAGCCGGGGGCGGGTCACCGGCGAAACCCGCACCCTCACTGGCGCCCCCGCCGCCTACACCATGAATTACGGCTATGACGCCCTGGATCGGCTCACCAGCCAGACCTACCCCAACGGTGAAACAGTCGCCACCACCTACAACAACCAGGGGCTGCCAAACTACCTGAGCGGCAGCAATACCTACGTAGACGCC
>JAHBVI010000029.1 GCA_019637635.1 Anaerolineae bacterium | reverse complement strand
CGCTGGTAACCAGCGTGTGCGCCCCCGTTGGGTCGCCGTTGATTATTCGCCAATGTGATGCGGTTGTGCCCAACAGACACACGGCAACACGGTCGCCCGTGGTAAGTAAATAAATGTCGCCACGATAACCCGGTGTGTACTCTCCGCCGACAACAAACTCCCTGACGGTTGGCAGCCGGTGCGTCAACACCCGATCCTCAAGCACCAGGTCGCCGACAACGGCCGTACTGTCGTTGCGGTTGATATTGAGCAGTGCCACCATTCGATCCGTTGGGTCTGTGATTTGCAAAGCGACCATTACATCTACATCCAGTTGATTGCCGCTACCGCTGGTGGAGGAAGGCGTAAATGTCAGCCGGATTCTATCCGGCCGTTTCGCGGTCTCAATTGGCCCCAGTTGGATGATGCGCGGCAAAAAGGTACTGGTGTCAATGATAATGGCTGGCGTCGTCTTGTCGGCGTAGCCGAAAGATGAGTTGCGGTACAGTGTCGCCTGAACCTGGTAGTTGATGGTAGCCGAGTTGTTTCGCACAACGACCGCCAGCACATATATCGCGCTGGCGTCAACGTGGAATTCGGGCGATACCGTAAACGTAAGCGTGTAATTTCCGGCGGATGTTGGTTGCAAACGGCGAATCTGTCCCCCGCTGGCGTTGGCATCTGCCACATTGTTGAATGTACCACTGCCGGCGGCCGTCGCCGTTGCCGCCTCAGCCTCCAATTTCTTGATTTTATTCCCGTGGCTCGCCACAAGGAGATAGCCACTGCTGCCAATCGGATTGCTGCTAACATCGCGACTACCGAGCATGTTGCCGATTTCCAGCTTCAGCGGCATAAGCCGTCGTTGCTGATTGCTCGCAAACGGGATCGAGAAAACATTAGGGTGGGTGAACGCCCCAACAGAATTTGGCGTCTCGGCCACACCAATCCACTGCCCTGGGCGGCGTAGCCGCAGGATGACCGGGCTGATCTCGTAGGCGTTAATGTCCTCATTGAATGTCGGCGAGAGTCGTAGCGATGCCTCATCTACCGCCCCCCACACCGGCACAGACAAATTTGCCCCCAACCCGCTGCCGCTCATGCGGTAATTGAGCAGCACCGGCGTGATCTCCTCCCCCGCCTTCCAGCGTGTAGCCTGGTCGGCTGCGTCTACCAATGCCCGCAGCGCCGCCAGCGTATTGGGCGCACTGCTGCCAAATACGCGCAGCGGAATATCCTCGCGCACATCTGCATACGGCCCACCCCCGGCCAGGCGTGACCGGCGCATAGGGGCAACGGCTGGCGTCCAGCCCTGCGCCAGCGCGTAGCTCGTGCCGTCATTGAGGTTGATGTCTCCGGCTGCCGGGCCGGTCAGGGTTAGAATCGCCGGCATTAGCGTGCCCTCCTCAGTATATCCGCCCGCGCCCCCGCCTGGTTCAGCGCCGCCTGCGCCCCGCGCATGGCTGCCGCTTCTACCGCCGCCGGGTCAGTCGCGCCCCGTGCGTCTACCTGGATAATTAGTGGCGCATGGCTGCCGCTTACACCGCCAGGCACGTGTACATTGGCAAAATCCATGATCGCCGCCGGCCCACTGCGCAGCACCGGCGCCGGGATGACCAGCTCATTGGGATGCACGATCCCGCCCGCCGCCCCCGTCCAGCCGCCGGCCCCAAACGCCTGCGGCGGCGCGCCCGGCGCGCCGCCCCCGCCGGGGATGCTGCCCGGCGGGTCAACACTGCCAGATGAGGTGTAATGGACGTTGTGCGAGGTCGGGATGGCGTTCACGGCCGCTGTCGCCTCATTTGCCCGGTCCCGAATTTCCGCCAGCGTAGCCGCGCCGGCGCTCATGTTGGATGCCAATCCCATAGCCCCCGCTGCTGTCGTTTCCTGGCCGCTCTTGAGCGCGTCCAGTGCTACTACTGCCTGATCTGCTGTTAGTGTGCCATTGGCTACAGCCGCCGCCAACTGCTCGATATTTTCCCGCATCAGCGCCGCCTGGAAAGCGGCCTCAATCTCAGCGGCCGTAAATTCCCCCGTCGCCACTGCCAGGATCATCAGTTCTGTAGCCCCCGCGCCGCTGGCTACGGCGGCGTCGTACAATTGCCGCTCAAAGGTGGCCGTCTCTCCCGTTGCCGTCAGCGCCGAGTTGAAGTATTCGCCTATTTTGCGCGTGTGTTCGGCGGCGGCCTCGGCTGCTACCAATTGCGCCGCCGTCGCTGCGTCCAGTTCGGCGCGGAAAGCAGCGGTGGCGGCGTTGGCGTCCCGTACCATCGCCTCCTCGGCCGTCAGCATATTGGTATTGTGAGCGATCTTGTCTGATAGCTCCTCATTCACCCCCGCCAAGTTGGAGCGTTCCAGCGCCGCGTCTCGAATGGCCTGTATATCCGCCTCGGTCAGGGCGATGGCCTGCACCTGCACCTCGTTGGCGGCCACCATCGAAGCGGCCGCGTCATCGATGGTGTCCTTAAATGCCATTGCCTCAGCGGCATTTTTGTTTACGGCCTCCGAGTTTTCCTCTGTTTGCCCCGTCAGTTCCCGCCACGCCGTCACTAATTTAGCATCAGCCAGATCAACAATGGTATTCCACAATCCGTACAAATCGCTGCCGATGCGGATGGCATTCCCTACCACCTGCACCAGGTCGGTCAATGCGCGGGTCACGGCCGTAACCGCTGGCCCCAACTGCTCCCCGGCCGTAATTTTCAGGAATTCCCAGGAGGCCGCCAGTTCCCGGCTGGCCTGCTCGCCGGTCATGCGCATGGTGTCGGCCGCCGCAGCCGTGGCGCCGATAGAATTACTGGTCTGGTCAAACGCATCGGCCGCCGACTGTGCATTAGGCCCGGTGATGCCCAAGACGGCGTTCATGGCCTCGACGCTGCCGAATAGCCCCCGGAACTCATTTTCCGGCATAGACTGGCGCAGCAGGTCAAATATCTCGGATGTCGTGCGCCCCTCGGCGATTAACTCCGCAAATGATTTACCGGTCAAATCCTTGATGGCATTGGACAGCCGCGTCCCGTCCCGGCTGGCTTCGACAAACGCCGCCCGTATCTGCGTGGTGGCCACGCTGGTTGGTGTGCCCTGCGCCGTCAGCACCGCCAATTGTGCAGCCACGTCCGCGAAGGACACGCCCAGCGAGGCCGCTGTGGGGATGACGTTGAAGAGGCTGGATGATAGCTGGCTGAAATCGGTCTTGCCCAACCTCACGGCCGTGAACATTATGTCGCTGGCCGTCGCCGCGTCTAACACCTCCTCGCCGTAGGCATTGACCACGCTGGTGATGCCATCTACGGCCGTCTCCAGGTCGGTCACGCCACCCAGGGCGGCGTCACTGGAGATCTGCATGAAATTAAAAACATTGTCGATCGGCACCCCCGCGCTGATCGCCTGATACAGGGCGGGCAGCACCTCGTCAGACGTGCGCCCCACCTCCACACCGAAGGCGAGCACGTCCCGTTTCATCTGCCCCATCGCCTCGGCCGACGCCCCCGGCATGAGGGTAAATACCTCCGATATGCCCGCCTCGAACGCCTTAAACTCGGCTACCGATTCCCTGGCAAAGTCGTAGACAGCCCCGGCCGCCTTCATGGCGGCGTCGGCCGCGCTCATGCCGAATTTGGTAGCAAACCCTTCTTTTGCCTGGTCGAGGAAGCCGGTGGTGTGCTGCTTGCCCTGGTCGAGACCGCGATCTAGCCCTTTGAGGTCTACACCGGTTTCGAGTGTGGCTACGCCTAATGTTCCTGCCATAAAAACAAAAGCGGCCTATCTCATCTGAGATAGGCCGCGACTTGAAAAAGTGGGGGCCAGCCCCCGACAGGTTCGGGGGTTATTCTTGCGCCGGGCTGACAACCCTGTGCGGAATGCCGTTGGCCGCGAACCAGGCGGCCGCTTCAGGCGCCACCGATATAGTCGGGTCTATCTCCTGTATCGGCCTGGCCATGTCCTGCCAGCGCCGCATCTGTATGCTGTATTCCTCATTTTTCAGCAGCGCCGTCCGCGCCCCGTTGGTCTGCCAGGTGGCCTCCTCGGCTCGCAGCGGCTCGATACAGTTGTAAAGGATTTCCAGCGCCCACCCCGGCAGCCGGAAAATGCCGGTATCATAGAAGCGGGCCAGTTGCGCCAGCCTCAATTCGCCTTCTGTCGGTCGGTGGCTTTTTTTTCGGGCACGGCCGTGTCTTCTACCTCGCCATTCAGCAGCCTATTGGCTTGCGCCCGGTTCAGGCTGGCAATGAATTCGGCCGGCAGGTCAGGGTGCTTCTCGGCAATCGCCAGCAGCTGCGCCTCTGTCGCCCCTGCGCCGCGCATCTGGCCGCTGGCAACCAAAATGCACATCGTTGCCAGTTGGTCTATCTGCCCCTCGGTCAGGCGGTCGCGGACGTCGGCGGGCAGCTCGGGCAGCACCAGGCCGATCAACTCGCGGGCAGCGGTAGACGATTTATTGGCGGCATAAGCGTACTGTTGCTCATTCGTCGCCTTTTTGCGCATGGACACCACCTGCTCCATCGCCTTGAGCAGGCGTTCCCAGGCAGCCAGCTCTTGCAGGTCAAAATCCGCCTTGTTGCGAAAGTAAACCAGACGGCCGTCGCCCAAATCAAACGGCTCACGGTCAGGGGTCAGGTCAGAGAGGGAAAACATAATTTTGCATCTCCATAGACAACTGTTTGCGCGCAAACATCATCACTACGATTATGACGATTGCACCTCTAAATAGCCAAACTCGTTCCCGGCCGACTGCGTACTATCCACCTCGGCCACAAACTGGAATTGAATCGCCGGGCTGCCATCGGCCGCGTACGCCTCTTCTGGCTCGCCGTCAAAGACGCCCTGCGGTATCCACAGTTGCGCCGGCCAGGCGCCGTAGGGCGACATGCTGTTGCTCGGTTCCAGCGCCCCACCCCGCGCCAGCAGCGCGTAGCGGGTGGGGATGTAGCCGCGTTTGTTGGGCAGCCGCTTGACGTTCAGGGCGCCGCTGGTGGTTGTGGACACATCGCTGGTGGCCATCGAGCGTACCTTCGCCCGATCCTCCAGCGTCAAATGTACCAGCCGCGCCTGCACGTTGCAGCCCTCCTCCGGCCGGATATGCTTCCGCGGCCCGGTGGAATGGTTGTCGCGCAGCGCCGTCAAACGGCCGGTGATGCGGTACATCTGCTCCCCCTCGGTATGACCCAATGCTACCCAGTTCCCGGCCGGGGCTGCGTCCAGGCTGGGTTTGGCCTCGCCCACCGGGGCCAGCCAGAATTGCCACGTGCCCACCAATCGGGCGTATGGTGTTTGTGATGCCATCGTAATCTCCTTATGCCAGTACCGGCTCTTCGGCAACGGCCGTTTCCAGTATCACCTGAAACGCCGGCATACCACCGTTGGGCCGTATTTCATCGTCCATCATGCGCCGCAAATTGCCGCGAATAACTAAATAATAAACCAACGCCAGGCTAGCGCCGGTATGCGCCGCCCGTCTCGTTTGCTTGCACAGCGCCCGCAATTCCCGGTACACCAACCCGGCATCATAATAGGTGTCGCCATAGCAGCGGGCCTCAATCGCCGCCCGCTGCACAGTGGGGTCGGCGGCGTCCAGCCCGCCCACCGGGGAGAGGATAAGCGCCCGGCTGTTGAGCGGCCAGTCGCCCGCGTCCTGCCCGTACCGGTGGCGGATGTCAATTCGCCCGCCGGTTACGGCCGTTAACCCGCTGTGGTTTTTTGCCAGGTTGATCACCGCTTCTACTGCGTCAATCATCAAAATCCCCTTGCCGCCGTGTGCTTGCGAATAATGTCCGGCAGCCGGCCGATCACCCGGCTGTGGCTGTTGGTGATGTAGCCGTAGAGCCGCTCGATGGCCATGGCGTAGCGCATTCCGCTGCCAACGGCGATATGGATATGCACCGTTCTTTTGCTTATATCCGGCGCCCGCCCACCGCGCTCCGGGCTTCCTGGCGACGGGGGAACATCGTCGCTGGCAAAATTATAGGAGGGATTGGCCGCGTGAATGGATCGGCGCAGGGTGCCTGTCAGGACGCCCCGGCCGGGCGTCAATTCGCGCTTGGCCTCGGTTTCGTGCGTGAGGCCAAATTCGACAACACCCGCTGCTATGGCGTTAATCAAATCCTGCCCCACCTGTTCGCCCATCCATTTGAGTGCCATCTCACGCCACCTTGTTCAATTCCAGCGTGCGCAGGCGCACGCTTGCCCCTCGCCGCGTCATCCCGCCGGCTACCTCAAAATCGCCCGGCACGGCCGTGCCATACTCATCAATCAATCCCGTCACCCGGTCGCCGGCAACGATGTCCTCATCCCGCTGCACCTGCAATTTATAGCGGGTATTCACCACCCACTCGCCGGTCACGCTGTTAAAGGCGTGCCGCACTTCCTCTTTGAAACGGCAATGGACGGCCACCAGGTGCGCGGCCGGTGTGCGCTGACGGCCGTAGCCTTGAGCCACGGCCGTGTAGCGTTGCGTGTTGCAGCGGTGGATGAGATACCGGCCGATATGCGCCACAATCAGCCTCCCAACCGGTAGACACCCACGCGCATGTCTGCGCCGGAATCCGAATAGGTGAGGCTGACACGACCGTTGGCGTCATTGTAAATTTCCGGGGGAAATGGGCCGATCAACTTCCGATCCTGGGCCGCCGTCACCGTCACCGCATCATCAGCCACAGCCTTGCCATCTACTGTCACCTGCGTGACGATGGTCACGGTGCGCGGGTCGGCGGCGTGGTCGTTGTGGACCTCGATCAGAGTACGGCCGTCGTTCGGGAAAACATCCCCGCCGGCAGCCACCGCCACCGGCGCGGGCACCACCCCGGCGCGCCCGATTTGTTGTATCGTCAATGTTGCCATTTACATGCTCCTGAAACTGAGGCGGCGTGCCACCCTGCGCCGTTCTGCCTCCCAATTGGCCGGGGCGGTGTAGCTCATCTCCCCGGCCACGCTCTCGCTTTGCAGCGCCGTCCGGTCAATCAGCAGCCGCGCCAGGTCAATAATCGCCTGTCGCCAGCGGTCGCGGTCGTCACGGGGCACATACGCTACCGCAACCCGCGCCCCCCATTTGGCCGCGCCTGCCCGCTCGATAATGCCCTCATCCGCCCACAATGTGTAATCCGTGGCCGCCAATACCGCGCCTGTGTTATCCACCAGGCTGCCATATTCCGTAATCTCGGTTACGCTGCCGATGGGCCGATTCAAAAACAGGTGACGGCCGTAGCCCGCATGGGTTTCGCTGATGGCCGCGCCGGTGTAGGGTGCGCCGACCTCCTCGGCCAACTGCGCCTCCACCCAATCTATCGCCTCCTGCAACGCAGCGGGCGATAGATGGGTCTCCACGAACTGCTGCAACTCGGCAACGGTGAGCAGGCTCATTTGTCCTCAGCCGGCTTGACGGCCTTGTTAGCCTTCGGCCGCACCGCCTTCGCCTCGTCCGTCCCCGCCTGCGCGGGTTCGGGCAGCGCGCCAGGGGCCACCGGCTCATCTGCTACTACCGCCGGCCGTGGCTCAGCCATGCCGTATTTGTGCGCCTGGCACAACGGCCGTCCGGTGGAAGAGAGTTCGGTCACGGCTTCGCCGCAAATCTCACATTTCATTCAGCACCTCACGAATTTTGCGCAGCCGGGCCGGGCCAATGCCGGAAATCGCCAGCAGCTCACTATCGCTGGCCGCACGCACGCGGCCGACGTCGCCGTAACCGGCTGCCGCCAGCGCCGCCGCTATCTCCTCACCCACACCGGGCAGGAGCGGGTGAAAATCGGGCACGGCCCCCACCGCTGCGGGGGCGTGTTCCGGGCAATAATACACGCCCCGCGCCTGCTCCCTGTCCGTTGTGGCCTCCAGGAAGAGGCCGCAGGTGGTGCAGTGCAGATGGTACATTATGCTGTCCCTTCAGCCGGGCTGACATGTTTCTCGACGGTGATCGCGTCGGTGATGGCCAGCGCCGTCGCCCGTGACCGCGCGCCGTATTGGATGGCCAGGCAGGTTTGCACGGTGGCGTTTTGGGTGGCCCGGCTGACCACCGGCCGCACATATCGCTCCAGCGGCCGGTAGATGTCCAATACAAACACCTGGCCGTCATCGTCATCGGCGATGGTCATGCCCGTACCCAACAGGTCGGCCGCGTCAGCCAGGTTTGTTGGGCCGCTGCTGCTGTTGCCCTGCTGCGCCTTGAGGCTGGTCACGGCATTGGTGACGATGGCGCCCATGACACAGACGAACATCACGCCCTCATAACCCTGCATGTCCACGCGGTTGCCATTGATAGCCGTCGCCCCAGCCGCGCCGGTTGTCACATCGATGACCTGGGTCATTTTGATTTGCTCACTCAACATTTCCATGATTACGTCTCCGGTTGGTAAACGTTTGCGCACGCCGCTGCCGTGCGGCGCAAACGTTTACGCTTTGATTTTCAAGTGGCGGAAGTTTACGCCTTAATCTTCAGGTGGCGGAAAGCGTCGGCCTTGACCGGCATCCCGTCTGTTTCCTTGCGGCCGATAAAGCCGACCTGGTTGGTTTCCGCGTACAACTCCTCCAGCCGCTGGATTTCCAGCATCAGGCTATCGGCAATCCAGTAGAAGGAGAAATCGCCGATAGTTGCCACCAGCGCATTGTCCTCATAGGCATCATTGCTATCCAGGCCGGTGGGGTAGCTGGTCGAAAGCTCGTAGCCGAAATCCAGGATGATGCCAGGCTGCCCGCGCTGCAAACCAGGTTGCCACAGGAAATCACCTGTGCCCGCCCCCGCGCCGCTATCGGAACGTAGCAGGCGCACTTTCCGCAAAAACGCCTGGTTACAGAGGATGGTGGCGTTGCGGGCGTAGCGGGCGTCCAGGCTGTACGCCCAATTCACGATGTCATTAGCCGCCAGCACGTTGCTGGCGGCCGTTTCCGTGCTGGCGATGCCTGGGGCAGCCAGCAGGCCGAGGGGTTGCTGTGCCCCGTTGCCGTTGATAAAAGCATACTCTTCCGGCTCCATGTGCTTGCGGGCCATGCGCTGCAAAATGTAATTTTCTACATTCAGCAGCGTACCGGCGCGGAGCAGGGTACGTGACACCTTAATCCGCTTCGCCAGCGGGTGTGGGGTGAGGCTGCGCTGGCCGAATGGCTGCACCGTATCCTCGTTGCCCGTGCCGATCTCGCTCGTCCAGGTGGCGTCGGTCAGGCTGCTATCCTCGGCCGGGGTCACGGTAGAGCCGCCGGGGATGGGTGGCAGCACGTTGGCGATGCGGCGCATGGCCACCAGGTCTTCCAGCTCCTCGATGAACACCCCGCGCTGGTGCTCGCTCACCAGGTAGCCCCCGGCCGCGCCAGGGCTGGTAGCCAGCGCCTTCAACTCCGGCGCCATTTTGCGCAGCGCAGACGGCAGTTTCGCCAGCGCCGCGTCCAGGCCGTCTTTGCCGTGCCGCCAATACAGCGCCGTGGCCACGGAATGCTTGACGGCCCGGTCTGCGTCGTAACTGTCGCCCTGCTCCAGGGTCAGCATGGTAGCCTTGATACGGCCGTCGTCAAAGCCGGCCACCTGCGCCAGCGCCTTGACCTCCGGTGAAACGGCCAGGCTGAACATTTTTCCCGCTGCGCCACCATTATCACCATTGCCCTGGGCAAAGGGGATGTTGGTAGCCGGTTCGTCAAATTGCGACTGCGCCGCCGCCATGCGCTCATACCGCTTGGCCTGTTGTGTTTTGGCTTCCACCTGGTCCAGCAGCGTATCCACTTGCTGCTGTTTTTCGGCCGGCAATTCCTTGCCCGCCGTCTCATTCATGATGCCCATCGCCTGCTGGTACAGGTTGTTTGCGTCGGCATATAGCTGTTTGATTTGCTGTTGCATGATCACCTCTCTAATTTTGCATAAACGAGAGCGCCAGTTTTGCGGCTCTCAACCGTCGTTCCAGCAGTGCGGAGTGGGGCGCGGCTTTACCCGGCTCCGGCTCGGCGGCTGCCAATAATTCATTTAGCACTTCGGCCAATGATTCTACGGCCGTTAGTGCGCTTCTTACCCGGTCGGCGTTGGCGGATGACAGCACCCGGCCGGCTTTGATTTCGTCAATAATCGCCAGAAATGCCGCGTATGCCGCATCCGGCTTCAGCGCCCCCGCCTTGACCGCGTTCACGGCCGTTAGCGGATTCATGCCCAGGGGCACGGGCGAAATTTCATACAGCTTGGCTTCGCGGATGTTACGCACCCCATCGTCGGTGTAGTCCGTTTTTCCGGCCACCGTTTCGTAGCCGATACTGCCCTCGTTCAGGGCGTTGTCGGACATAAGCGCCCACACCTCTTTGCCCCAGAACGATTCCAGGGTCAGCCGCCCCTCGGCATACAGGCCGCGATCATCCTCGCTCAGCATATCGGGCGGCGGGCCGATCAGCTTCTCCCAATCGTGGGCATAAAACAGCTTGATTCTGTTGCGCCGCTCGGCGATGGTTTTGGAGAAGGCGCCCTGGTGGATGATGTCGCCGCCGTCATCAATGTTGCCGAAGACGGAGAAGTAGCCGGCATACCGGCCAGGCTCTTTACTGGCCTTGAATTCAACGGGGGTTGTTTTGTGTTCCATAAACAAAAAACGGCCTCAAACCAAACGGTTTGAGGCCGCGACTTTTAGGGTGGGGGCCGGGAGGGTGGGTAATTTATCCCGCTGCCGGCTCTATGTTATACTGCTTCTCGATCCAGCGCACGATCATGAGCAGTGCCCGCCTGACTACCAGGAAAAAATCGCGCATATCGTCCGCTTGTTGTGCTGTTTTCATTGTTGCCATTTTAACACAAAACAATTGTGCTAATCAATAACACACCCCGGGGTCAGCCCCAGGGCATTTCTTCGGTAAAAACCTGCCCGGTGTAATCAAAAACCGCCCCAAACGCCCGTACACAATTCGGGTGCTGCAATGGGTTGCGCTGTGACCATTCCAGCGTTACGGTTTTGCCCGCCACCCGGCGGCAAAACTCATGGCTATTGTCGAATCCGTTATCAAACACTTCCACATGCTGCACCCCGGCCGACCGGTACCGCTCGTGCCCGGCCTGGTTCTGCGCCCGGCCGATTTCCGTCCGGGCAATGGCCCGCGCCCGGTTTTTGTACGTCTCGGTGATGAGCTCGCGCACTCGCCGTGCCATTTCCTCAATCGGACGGCCGTCCCGGTACGCCTCCTGCAAATACGCCGCCAACTCATTCCGCGTCGTTTCGCCCATGTCGCGGATGAAGACCCCCGCTTGTAGCAGCGTGTTGGTCACAGCCGGGTCATTAATGTCAAACACGGCCGTGCTCTCCAATTCCAGATTCCACAGCGACCAGGATAGCTCTACCACCTCCAAAACATGCCGCTGCAACACCGTCTCCAGTTCACCCGACGCCTGGCCGAAGAGCAGCGAGAGGATCGCGTCCCAATCCTCCGCCACCAGTTCCTTAACCTGATGCGCGCCATTGGCCGACTTGCCAGCGGCGGCGGGCTGCATGGATAGCACACGCTCCACTACCGCCCCGGCCAGGTCATCAAACCAGCGGCCAACGGCCGTTTCCGCCCGGCCAATCACCCACTCGCGCACCCGCCCCCGCGCCTCCACAATTTCCCGGCGGCGGTCGCGGACAGTTTTGGCAGTTATGCCCAGATGCGGCAATGTGGGCAGGGGAGCGACCACATTACGGCCGTTGACGTGGTAGACCGGGCCGTGCCCGTTGTGGTGGCCATTATGCCCCGCCTTTGCCCCACGCAACGGAAAATCTACCCGGTTGCCGGCCCAGGCCAGCGTCACAGCCGAAAAAACAATCGGCTCGCGCGGAATCTCCAAATCGGCCAGGTCTACACTGGCCGGCACGTATGCCAGCGTGATGTGAGGTACAAATCCGTGATCTCCCGCGACGGCGATCCCTGCCCCGACCAGGGCGTTTATCAATGCCTGACGAAACTCTGGCAGGCGCGGCGAATCAAACGAAGCGTAAAACGGCACAGTCCCGTCATCCTGCACCTTGTTGAAAAATCCGACGCCATTGATTACCCCTGTCATTGGCCCCCACTCTGACACAAACCTCGATAGAACCGGCCAGATTGATTGTGGGCTAATGGTCAGGTCGGTAACGTCGCCGAGATAAGCCAGGGTCAGGTGCATTTCGTTAACGGCCGTTACCTCCACACCAGGCAATGCCTGCCGGGCGGCCAGTTGCAGCGCCTCAGCCGCCTCCCTGGGCAACATCAGGGCAACCATCACCCCGGACTGCCCCCGCGCCTGCTTCGTCAGGTATTTGAGGTCGCTTTTTCCGGCCGGCGCCTGGCCCGCCGGCGTCAACACCATCGCCAACCCCTCCTTGTACACCTCATCGGCCGGCGTTGACGCCAGCCCAACCATCAACCGCCCCTCGGCGCGGGTGATCAGGTTGCCGTCATACGCCCGCTGCGCCCGCTGCCATAATTCATCCTCATTTTCTTGCAGCGCCCGTACCTGCGACAGGTCAAAGCGCACGGCCGTGTCCTTATACCCCATCTCGTCGGCCATGCCCTGCTGCACCTCGCTGGCAAATGAGCGCCAGAGAGGGATGAGGGTCAGTTCCGCCAACATTTTGCGTGCTTGCTCAAAATTCGCCTGCACCCCGCTCGTTTTCAGCCCAACCAGCGTACCGGCCATGACCGGCTGAATACCAAATCCCTGGCAAATGGCAATCTCTGGCCCCTCACCCAGATTGTCAAATTTCATCTCGTTCAGCGTCAATGCCAGCCGCTGCACCGTCATGCCCGCTTCTAAAAATGCCGGCGTCCCCCGATTCTCCCCGCTAAGCGTTTGTTTCCACTCCGCTCGCAATCGCCGCGTAGTGGCCGGGGTCACTTCCTCGCCTTCCATCAGCGTGACCACCACCGGCGGCGTGGCGTCGTTTTTGAGCAGCGAGAAAACGAAAGAACGCAGTTCGTTGGCCGTGTCCACGTCAGCGGCCGCCGCCACCAGCGCCCCCATACCCCGCCAGGGGTATTCCGGATCAATCATCCATTTCCAGTGGATTATGTCATTTTTGTCAATCGGGACTTTACGGCCGTCGCCGGCGTCTAATTCATAATAAGCCACCAACCCCTCGGCCGTGTTCTGCCCGGCAATCGGTTCCATCTGACCATCATGCAGCGGCCACAGCGCCACCACCTTCCCGGCCGCGCTGCGTTGTTTCCACAAATAGATATTGCCGCCCAGGGAGCAGTAGGTAATGGCGTAGGCCAGTAGCTCCGCCTCGCCCATATCGGGATTCGGCCGGCGCATCAATTGGCGCAGCGGGTGGTTGGGCAGTGGCTTATACTCCGTGCCATCATGCGCCCAGGGCCATAGTTCCGGCTCTGGGAATGTCCGCGCCAGCAGGAAGACACACGCCTGCACCGTGGCGTTGGCCTTCAACCCCTCACGTACCAGCGCCCAGAACGTCGGCAGGAAAACACTGTGCCGCACCCACTGCGGTACGAACGAGATACCCGACGCCTTGATCGCCCCCCGCGCCAGCCAATTTTTGAATTTACCCCATCTGCTCATTGGATGCTGCTCCTGCGCCGTTTGCGCTGTAAGTGATACCAAAGCCAGTACAATGCGTCTGCCAGGTCGAGCGGTTTATTCGGAAAGCGCCGCAACGCCTTCTCAACGGCCGTATGCGCCCCCACCACATGCACCACCTGGCCGCGCTCATAATCCGTCAACATACGCTGATTACGTTCCACCTTGCTGCCGTGCCCCGCGCCTGCCTTCGCGCTGCGCAGCGACGGCCGTTCCAGGGGTTGCCATTCGTCAGCAACCCCGTCGCCAGCCCCGCCGCCAGCTCGCAGCACAAAAACCTCTATGTCTGGCCACTGCTCCACCTCTACCCCGGCCGCGGCCGCCGCTTCCCGGCTCAGCACGTGTGGGTACTCTTCCCCGTCCACAATCGCCTGCCAGGCCAGCCGGTAAACGCTGCCCCAGGCGTCCCCGCCCTGGTCTGTTTCCACGCCTACGTAGCGGAACCCAAGTTCGATGGCCTTGAGTATCGCCCGCTTCATGGTATTGAGTGGCGTGTCTATGCTCTCCCACCCATAGATGATAAATATGTCCCCGGCCTCGTCTATCCCCCCGGCGGCAATGGCCTGGCAGTCGCTGTCATCCGTGCTGGTCACGGCCGGGTCTACCCACACTTCGCCGTCCACCAGGTCGGGCAGGGTGCGGTGGTCAATGTGCCGGAATTCAATATGCTCCCAGATGCCGCCGCTCTCTTCCACCTCATGCTGCGCCTCGCGCAAGAAGGAGGAGATACCCCACTCGTTGATTTGCTGCTCGCACGTTGCCAAATCCTGCCCTGCCCATGTTGGCGTACCGCCGGTGATGCAGTAGCCACGCTCCGGGTACGGCCGTGCCTCATACGCCAGATTCTCCACCGCCGGGTGAGGGCCGGAAACAATGCGGTCATGGAGAAAATCGGCCGTGCCCTCGACAATGCTGGTGACAATACCGCGGGCGTGAATCAGATTCTGCACTACCAGGTAGGCGCAGTGCGCGGCGCCGGCCGGGATGATCGATTTGGTGATGATGTCCGTCTTTTTCTTGATGACGGCCGTGCTATCATGTTCGTCGTCAATGTCGTCGAAAATCACCAGATCGGGCCGGTAGTCGTCCAGCTTCACGCCCCGGACGGCCACGTCCAGCCCCAGGGCCAGTACGTTGAAGCCGCTGGCGCAGCGCAGCACGTCCATGCGCCAGCCGCGTGACTGGCCATACTTGCCCACGCTGCGCTGCGAGAGTAGGGGGTAATGGCGCTCAACGGCCGTACTCTCCAATTTGGCAGCAATCGAGGCTATGGATTCATTGGCCTTTTCCTGGGTGGCGCGGACATACAGCACAAACTGCCGCGCCCCCCGCGCCCCTAGCCTGATGACGGCCGTTTCGGCCGCCGTCGTTTTGCCGCCGCCGCGTGGCTCAATATCCAGGAAGGCTGAGGGGCTGGGCTTGACTCCCGCCTGGATCTGCTCCAGCCACCGCCACAGGATGACATGACGCTCAGCAAAGGGATGGGTAAAGGTTTGGGGGAAGAGGGCGGGCAGCCAGTCGCGCCAATGCTCCGGGGCCGCCGCCGCCCGGCGCTGTAACCGGCGCCGCTTTTCCTGCTCCGCCGCCAGCTTCAGGCGCAGCGCCTGGCGGTCTGTGCCATCCAGGCTATCCAAGACGCTTGAGGAGATCATCTAACTCCTTGTCGCTCAGACCGGTCACGTCCACGTCCAGATTGACCGCCTTTTGTTTGGGCGTGTACACCCCGGCCACCTCGAACAACAGCCGCCGGTCGGCCGTGCCTTCATTCGTCGCCTTCCCCGCCACTTCACCCATGGCCCGGAGCGCGCTGGGCACATAATCGGCCAGCACGTGCTCCACCATCATCGCCCGCGCCGTTTCCAGCAAACGGCCGTGTTTCTGGTGATAGTTGCGGATGGTGCGGTCGGAGACGCCGAGCAATTGCGCCAACTCATATTGATGTTCCGGCAACCCCAGGGCGGCCAGCCACGCCTTGTCTGCCTTGTGCGCACACCAGGCCGCCCACAGCGCCACCTCGTGCCGGTGCTTTTCCGTGCGCAGGCACCAGTAGATGTATCCCAATGGCGACTGCCGGAAATTGTCGGAGTCAGGGTCAATCATGGCAAAAACCGGAAAAACCGGAAAATTTTTATCCCGGTCATCCGCCCGCGTCCGCTCAATAAGCGTTTGGCTATACGCACTCCCCTGCCCCATCCAGCAGGCAACAAAAAAGGCGACGGCCGTTCCGCCGTCGCCATGTCTTCTTCACATACCAACTGACACCCTGCTGCTGTCACCGGCCAGGAGATCGCGGCCTCAATCTCGCACCGCACCATCTCATACGGCCGTCCCGTGCGCCGGCTGGCATACGCCGCCAGCCGATCCCGCTGCCAGGTGGATAGCTGCCCCAGGGCCAGGTCGTAGCACGGCCGTTCCTGGCCCTCCACCACGTCCCGCCGCGCGGCAGCCGACAGTACCGGCAGCCGGTCGGCGCCGAAGATACGCTCCCATCGTTGAGAGCGCGCCCGGTCGCTGGTGGTAATCCAATAGCTCATGCGGTCTAGTTTACCATAAAACCTTAAAGTTTTGAACTTTGCAGCTTTAAGGTTATGAGTGGCGCATAAAAAAACAAAACGGCCGTCTCGATTGAGACGGCCGCTTTGTTGTGCCAGTTTTTGGGGAGGGTTGTCCCCAGGGGGGGGGAGCTTACATCATATCACAAACCACCTCCCTGGAACAAGCGCCACAATTCCGCTTCCGTATCCGCCGGCGCCGGCCGCAGCTCCCGGCCCTGGTGGGGGTGGAAGCTGCCCAGGGCGTGCAGTTGCCCTCGCACCTGGACCCGGCGCGCCGCCCGCAGCTCCTGCACCTGGTCGGCCAACTCCGCCGTATAGCGCACCACCTCGCCGGTGGTCGGGTCAATCACCTGGTAGATTACGTACACGGCCGCGCCTCCTCTTCCGTCTCCTGGAGCCGCAAAACTCAGCCATCGTCGGTATACCAACCTCAGGATGCTGTAAATGGTATGCCTTTGGTGATACATTGTTAATGGCCATCACTCGCCTCCTGCCACACCTCGGCCGTCCACGAGAAACAATAGTTGCCTTCGTCGAAACGCACGCAGCCCGACTGGTACTTCACGTCGCCTGCATTGGCGGCCACAATCTCCCGCGCCCGCGCCATGTCCACCCGCTGCGCATCCACCACCGTCAAGCCGCTCTCGCGCCGGTTGTAAAAATAGAAATTGCCATCGCGCATGATGTCAATTTCAATCCGCGTCCGTCTCTGAGTTATACTTTGCATTGCCATGAGAGTCCTCTTGTGGTGGCCGTTGCCGCACTCGCCAAAGTTCCGGCAACGGCCGTAAGCAAAAAGGGGATGTTTGCGCGCAAACATCCCCTTTCCCGTCCTATCCAAACAACTCCTTATTCAAATCCTCTTCACTCATATCCGCCGTCGGCGAGGCCGGGCGCGGGTGGCCGTTGCCATTCTGTCCCTGCCCCGGTGCCGGCCGGAAGAGCGGTTGCATCGCCGTGCTAAAATCCCGATGCGCCCCGGCGTACAGTTCCAACCGCATCCCCGCCAGGTTACCCACCCACCGCGCCGGGTTCGGCGTGCCCGCCAGCTTCGTCATCAAGGTGCAGCGCGTCCGGTTCATCACCAGCGCCGGGATGTTGCTCTCCTCGAACTCCAGCACGATTTTGGCCGTCAGGTCTGGCTCTCGTTCCTCCGGGTCAATCACCGGCTTGACCACAATCCGCGCGGGGGTGGCAATCGGGTTGCCGCCCAGCAGTTCCGTAGTCTCTTCCAGCCAATCCAGGTTGATATAATTCTGCGGCAGCACATCCCGCCAGCTAAATGTATCGCTGTAGGGGTCAATGCCCAGGGCCGGGGCCTCGTCAGGCATGTCTACCAAAAAATCACGGGGTACAACGCTGTTACCATTTTTCTTGCTCATGATTATCTCCTTAAAGGTTGGTTGTGCCCCGGCCGTGACCGGCCGGGGCGTGATAAACGAACTAATACCGCTCTTCCCGCACCAGCAGGTACAGGTGATAGGCCGCGATGTGTTTGCAAATCCGGCTACCGCTGTCCGTCACCGGCGCGGCGAAGCTGGCGAAGTGTTCGCACTGGCAACTGGTGTACCCGTCTTCAACCTGGATGGCATACCGCCCCAGGCCGTCGCTGCTGTCCACCATCGCCAACACGTTCCCTTTCGGCGGCGCGTAATTTTCCACACCGCCGCCGGCTACCAGCTCCACCGCCTTCCATGCCACCCGTTCCAGTTGCGGGTGGCGGGCGATCATCCGCTGCGCCGCCGTGTACAGGTCGGGGTCAAGCATAGAGACGGCAAACTTATAGGCGTCCCCTTTGGCCTTCGCCGGAAAGGTGAACACCTCGCCGCTTTCCGGCTCAATCCAGGTGTATTGGCGGGCGCGCCGGTCATACTGAATATCTACGTTCATCGGGTTGCTCCTTTTGCCGCCCACTTTTGTTGGGCGGCCGTATCAAAATAGACACACGTGGGGCCGCTTGATCGCACAAACCGGTACAGCCGGGCGGCGATGGTCTGGTAATCGTCGAGGGTAATCGGCCGCCGCTCGAAACCGTTGGCGGTGATCACGGTAGCGTCACAAACGCCCGTGCGCTTGTTCCAGTAAATAGATTCGACGATCCCGTTGACAGCGAGAGGGGTTGGGTGTACAGTAGACATCAAATAGCCTCCTTTAGGTGGTCTATCGAAAACCCCGGTACTTCGCGAGAGTGGGCGGGGTTTTCTGCTTTATTAAGATAAAACGGATTATATCATACCTAGTCATCTAGGACAATGACCAAAACCGGGCTTTTGCCCCACCTCGCCGCCCCACCCACTTCCCCGCCCCGCTAACGCCCCTCTGGGCAACCAGGACGCAAAAAACGAATTTGTTGGGCAAATTTGACAATCTAGGCATCTAGGCTTATACTGCCCGCATGAGCGCGAAAGGAACAAAAACGCGGTACATCGCCCGCATCGAGCCGGATACCCTCCCCGCCCTGCAAGACCTGGCCACCGACCTCGGTATTTTCGCCGACGTTCCCGGTCGTCACTACGGCGACCCCTCACCTCCCGGCCTGCTCGACGCCCTGGCCGCCGCCTACCGCGCCAACCCTACGGCCGTGACCACCGCCCTTCGCGCCCTGGGCATCGCCGGCGACGGCCCACCCCCACCTCGTTGACTGTTTGCGCGCAAACACCAGAAAACGAAACGGCCGTGTTCTCAATCGAGAACACGGCCTTTTTTTTGCCTAACTTTTGCGCGCAAAAGTTTACGGGAGTTTACGGGCAGGTATAACTTTCGCCGCCGCCGGCGTAGCTGCACACGCTCACCACCTGGTTGGCGTTGTTGCGCAGCGTGGCCGTATCGCCGGTATTGTTCCAGATGGCCTGGCTGCTGTTGTAATACAGATCGGTTTGGGTGTTGGTCCCGACCTTCGTCCAGATGCGTACCTGGGCACCGGCGGCCAGCGTGTAGCCGGTGGGGAAGGTGAAGACGTGGGCAGATTCATCGGAGAGCGTCCAGGCTGTTAACACGGCGGCCGTGCCGCCCACATTGTCAATGCGCACATATTCGCCGTCCACGTCGTTGCCAGGTGGATCGTAGAGGATGAAGGCGATGCGCACATTAGCGGCCGAAGGAGTGCTGGTATGGGTTGGCGTCCTGGTGGGGGTGATGGTGGGGGGCACGGCCGTGTTTGATGGTGTAGCCGTTGGCGGTACGGCCGTGCTGGTTGGCGTGGCCGTCGCCGGTGGCGGGGTGTTGGTAGCGGTCGCGGTCGGGGTGGCGGTAGGTGGCAGTGGTTTGAGGATGATGGGCAAAAAGGCGGGGATTGTAGGGGTGAGGCCGCCGGCGATTAACGGCCGTGACGGCTGCCCGAAGGCGGCCAGGGCCAGCAATGTGACAAATAAAAATCCGGCGGCGATGGTGGCAAAAACGCGACTGTTCATGTACTGATTCCTCCTGTATGGAATTTTTAAGTTGACGGCCGTTTGGTTGCCTGTTACTATGTCAGCCATGACAGAAGAAATAGACCCCACCCAATCATACACAACCCGCGAGGTTGCCCGATTTACCGGATTGTCAGATCGTCAGGTCGTTAGATTGGTTGATGATGGTCAATTTCCCGGCAGTTATCGGAAGTCACCCGTCCCTGGCAGCCCGCGCTTGGTCCCTGGGTCGGCGGTGATAGCCTTCCTCAAACAACGGCAAGTTAAGAAACAAAATGATTAAAATAAGGGGCGCGGCACCGTCCAAAGTTTCGCGCCCCTTTTGTTTGGTAACGAACATTAACAACTGAATAGGACGAACAGTCGCCAATATCCATCACCTGGTAACGAACATCCAACCTGACCACTTTTTGCCAATTTGTGCCTATATCCATAGGCACAGAAAGGATATAAAAATGGCCTGGTTGAGTGCCCCGTAGGGGAATCGAACCCCTGTTTTAGCCTTGAGAGGGCTACGTCCTGGGCCGCTAGACGAACGGGGCGGGACGAGCGCAAGGGATTCTAACAAACGGCCGTACCCCTGTCAAAAAGCCGTTTAACCCAGAATCTGCTGCACTTTTAACGTTAATTGTGGAAATGCAGCAGGTGTCACGGTCTGTTTGTCGTCAAAAATTGCCGTCTGTTGGTAGCCCTGGGGCGACGGCCGTGTGTATACCTCAACCTGCTGCTCCATCAAATTAACAATCCATACCTCAGCAATACCCGCCTGCGCATAGCGTGGTAGTTTCTGCTCACGGTCATATGCCAACGACGTGTCCGCTACTTCGATCAGCAATATGATATCTTCTGGTTCTGGATGGCCGCCGGCATAAAAATCATCTCGTAGATGCAGTACCACGATATCGGGTTGTGGCTCAGAGTATTGGTCAATATGAATCGGGTCTTGTACGCCGATGATCGCCTGATTCCCCAATTTTCTGTTGAAGAATCTATTCAATCGTTTGACACAGGCCGCATGAGGAATGCCAATTGGACTCATTTCGATGATTTCCCCCCCTAACAATTCCAGACGTTCATCTTCTTCGATAATACCGGCGGCGATCATCTGGTCGTACCGTTCAACACTAATCAGGTGGCGCTTTATTTGTACCGTCATATCAAATCTCCTGAATCAATCCGGCCATTCGTATGCCTATTTTACAACAAATGCCGCCACTATTGCGCTTTGACCAATAGATTGTACAGGCTTAAATCCCCCTCACGGCCGTCGCTCTGGAACTGCTGCTCTACTACCAAACCGGCGTCAACGGCCAGTTGGGTCATGTCAGCGGCGTCTAGGTGGCAGGCATAGCGGTAGGCGAAGGCGCCACGCTGCCAGGTGAGCAGATAGTCGCCCGATTCCACGTCTTCCGGCGACAGGTCAATTTCTAACCAGGGGCGGATTTTGCGCTGCTGCCGGGGGTTGGTGGCAAATTGCCAGGTGGAGAGGATGAGACGGCCGTTCACCCCCAACCTGTCGCGCATCCCCTTTAACAACTGCAACCGGTTGTCTCGCCCCGGAATGTGGTGCAGCACCGCCAGACAAACGATGGCGTCAAACTGGCCCAAATCATCAAGACAGCCAGGTTGGGTCAGGTCACGGCCGTAAAACACCCCATCCACCTGCGCCCGCGCCACCTCCAGCAGGCCACCGCTAAAATCCACACCCACGTATTCGCCGATGGTTTGTTGCTGCTGTGCGTATTGCCCAAAACGGCCGTTGCCACAGCCCACATCCAGCAAACGCGGGCACGGTTGGGGCAGCAGGTCCCGCACTCTGGCAAAACCAGGATTGATCCCCTGCCGCGACTGCGAAAAATCGGCGGCCTGCGCCTCATAAAAGTGGCGATTGAGTTCTAATAGTTGCCCAACGACTTCTGACCGCATCACGTTCACTTGCCACCTGCAAACCTGCCACCTGCCACCCGTATCCGCTGGCGGTTGGTGACAAACCAGGCACGGCCGTCGGCCGTTTGCACCCACACCGCCGGACTGTCATGGCGGACAACAACGCCGGGTATCCAGATGCCATCCAGCAAAATCTCTACGGCCGTGCCCACTGTAAACATCTCCGTCAACCGTTCCGCCACTCTCCCAATCTCCTCAATCGTTCTAACCGCGCCGGTTCACTTTTTACCAGCCACGTTTGTTGGGAAAGATGGTTGTATGCCTGGGCAAAGTACGGCCGTGCCACCTCCCCCTGCCCCAACGCCAGCAAACATTCTCCTAACTCCTCGTAGACAAAGCCGTCCGAGGTCGCCCCGGTCGTTTCGATCTCTTCCCGGATTGCCTGCTGCTGCGCCAGCGCCTCGTCCAGCCGCCCCAAAGCGCGTAACACACGGGCCACACTCCAATTCGCTATGCGAATGGCTTCAGCGTTAGCAGGCTGATTGGCCTGCCGCCAGGCTGCCGCTTCCTCGAAAAACGTCAGCGCCCTGTCGTAATCACCGGCGTCAAAGTATGTCCAGCCAATGTTGTTCAGCAGCGAGCCTTGCCAGCCCTGGGCACGTGCGTCCGACGAACGGCGGGACTGTTCCAGAGCCGCTAGATTCCATTGCAACTGTTCTGCCGGGTCAGCCGCCGCAATGCCCAGCATATGAGCAGCGTCTATGGTGAAAAAGTCGGCCGTGGCGCCGGTTTGAACACCTGAATCGTAGGTCTGCTGGAAAAGGGGCACGGCCGTCGCCGCCTCCCCCGCCGAATTAAATACCCGCCCCCGTTCCAACAAATAGCGCATGTGGGCAATGGGAAATTGGGGCGTCAATTGGGATTCCACTTCGTCCAGGATGGCGTGGGCTTCCGCAAAATGACCCTGCAAACCCTCGGCGCGCGCCAGTTGGGTGAGCAGTTCCAGATGGTAGCCCCCATCGCCCGATTGCGCCGCCAGAGGCAGCAGTTCCCGGAAACGCACGGCCGTGCCCACCGGATCGTTGTAGTCCCAGAGGTCAAAGAGAGAGGGCCGGTTAATCTCGTTCAATGTCTAAGTAGCCGTGAGAGATCAGAGATTGGAGATTAGAGATTGCCCACCCTTTTATCTCCAATCTCCAATCTCTAATCTCCATTCTCTCAGTATCCAAACCGCCGCAAAATGGTATCCACCGACGACACATACCCGCCGCCAAAAAGGTTGACGTGAACGAGCAGGGGATAAAGGTTGTAGATGTCGCGGCGAGTCTCGAAAAAGCCGGGTGGCAACGGCCGTAGCTCCTGATACCGCTTAAAAAATGGTTCGCCAAACGTGCCAAAGAGGGTGGTAAAGGCCAGTTCAATTTCGGGATGGCCGTAGTAGATGGCCGGGTCTACAAAGCCGGTAATGCGGTCACCCACGGCCAGCACGTTGGTTGTCCACACGTCACCATGCAGCAAGGACGGCCGTGCCGGTTCCGGCAACCACTCCTCCAGCCGGGCGCAAAAGTTTTCCAGCCGCCCCAGATAATTAACCGGCAGACGGCCGTGCGCCGCCGCTTCCACCGCCATGTACATCAGCCGCCGCTCCCGGAAAAAGTCCAGCCAGTTGGGCATCCAGTCGTTGGGCTGGGGCAGGCCACCAATCAACGTTTCCTGCTCAAAGCCATAAAGCGGCACGCTGACGTCATGCAGCGCCGCCAGCAATTCGGCCGCGTGTGCCTGGGCCTGCGCCGAAAAACGGCTGCCGCCGGGCAGAAACTCCATGATGAGCAGGTGATCGGCGCTGAAGAGGACGGCAGGCACAGGCAAGGTGCTGTGCTGACGCAAATAACGCAGCATCATCGCCTCGGTCGCCAGTTTGGGGGCGGGACCGTCGTCAAATTTGGCGACAACCGTCTCCCCATCCATCAGCCGGATGCGATAAACCTGCCCGATGCAGCCCCCGCTTAGTGGGGCAATATCTACCGGGCGCTGGCCAACGGCCGTTTCAATTTCTGTGCGTAAATCGAGCATGGGAGATTGAGAGATTGAGAGATTGGGAGATTGGGAGATTGGGAGATTGGCAATCTCTCAATCTTTTCAAGGTTCGCGCACGATCACATTGTCAAAGGCTACCTGCATGGTCGGGTCGCCAAAGGTGCCGGCGTCCAGGGCAATTTGCCCGGCGGCATAGGTGGCGTCTGTGACCTGCTGCACCAGCGTGTCGTTCACGTAGGCGGTAAGGAGCGGGCCAACGGCTTCAATGCGGATGCGGTTGACGGCGTTTGGCCCCGGCTTAATGGCCGAATGTTCAGTCCAATCATCCACAAAGCGCGTCCAGGTACCGTCGCCATTGCGCCGTTCAAAGATGTACGCGCCGCTGCCGGTCAGTTCAAAGCGATAAAAGCGGGCGGTATCTTGCATCCGAAAGAGGACGCCGTAACTGTTGGCGGGGTCGCCTTTTAACTGCCGTGCGTCCACTTCCAGCACAAAATCGGTGAAGGTTGGCTCCGGCAGGGTCACAAATTGCATGATGTTGGCGGCATTCAAATCCAGCAGCAATTGGTCATTGACCACCGAAGTTCGGCCCAGGGCATCACCTTCCAACAGCCAGGGTCCCATCTCGCCGGGCACAAACTGGTCTTGAAACAGCACGTTAGCATCGGCCATCCCCCCACCCAACAGGGAGCAGCCCGTCAAGAGCAATAACAGAATTATGCTTATACGCAAAAGATCACCTGATACCTGACACCTGAACACCTGACACCTGAACACCTGACACCTGAACACCTGAACACCTGAACACCTGACACCCCTAGGGTTGGATCACCCGGAAATCATCAAACTGAATCACGGCCGTGCCCGGCGCAAATACGCTGGCTCCCAGGCCTACATCACCGCGCACAAAGGTCGGGTCTACCACCGTCGTCACCGGTACGCCGTTGATTTGCAGCCCCAATTCATTACCCACGCAGCTCACCCGCAGTTGGTTCATGGACGCCCCTTGCAGGATGGCGTCTGACTGAATGTAGTTATCCGTCAGGTAAATGATTTGCGGCGAGCCGGTCTGGTATTTGCCAATGGCGTAATAGCCATCGCCGCTGATCAGGAACACGTAAAAGTTGTTTTCATCCTGATAACGGCAAATAACGCCATAGGCATTATCATCTGGGCCGCTGACCTGGGTGGCGTTGGTGGTGATGATCACATTGTCAAAGACCCGGTCGGGGTTTGTCCAACCAATTTGCCCCGGCTGGCTAACGCTGATTTGCAGTGCCTCGGCGTCAGGGTTGATCTGCACGACCACGCCGCTCTCGTTATATTCGCGCCAACCACAATTTTGGTCGCCGCTAAAATTATCAAAAAAGAGCGCCCCACTGCGATCACACGTATCCACCTGCGGTCCGCCCAACGAACAGCCAGCCAGCAAACAAAGCCACAATGCCCACAACCAGTGCTGCTTCATCATCACCCTCATTCGTTGGCTTCGGCCTCTTTGCCTAACTGCTTGTTCAGCTTTTCAATATCGGCCGCAATACCCTGCTGCTGGCGCGAGGTGACCATGTAAAACACAAATAATGCAATCCAAAAAATAGCAATTACCACACCGACTGCCATCAAATTTTCAAACACGGTTTTTCTCCTTCATTGTTGTGGTGGCTGGTACCAGCTACCAGCCACCAGCCATTAACCACCAGCCATTACCGAGTTTACCCGATACGGCCGTTTCCGGCACACCCCCTATCCCTCAGGCGCGAGAATCCCACAGCGGTTCGGCACGGCCGTGCTGCTGGTTTTCATAGCGAGACATGACAAACAGAGCGTCAGACAATCGGTTGAGGTAGGGAATGACCTGCGCGCCCACCGCTTCCTGGCGAGACAAAGCCACCACCACCCGTTCGGCGCGGCGGCAAACGGTGCGGGCCACGTGCAGATTGGCCGCGCCCACCGTGCCGCCGGGCAGGATGAAATTTTCCAGCGGCCCCAATTCGGCGGAGAGTTCATCCATCAATTGCTCTAACGCTGCCACGTGGCGCGGCTCAATCTGAGGAATCTGGTATTGGGTTTTGTCCTCTTCCGGGAAGCAGAGGTCAGAGCCGAGGTGGAAGAGTTCGTTTTGCACGGCCGTGAGCGCCGCCGTCAATCGCGGCGCCAGCCCATGCGCCAGCGCCACCCCAATAACCGCGTTCAGTTCATCCACCGTGCCATACGCTTCCACCCGCAAAGATTCTTTGGGTACCCGCTGGCGGCTGCCCAGGCTGGTTGTGCCTTCGTCGCCGGTGCGGGTGTAAATTTTGGTCAATCGTGGCATTGTGTGTCCTCCAATGGCAGAAGGATAATGCCGAAAGCAGTGCCAGGCAAGGGGCTGTTCGGCTATGGTCAGCCGAAACGGTTTTGCCCCTTGCCTGGCACTTCGTCAACAAGTGGCACGGCCGTACAAAGCGGGGTAAGCTAATGGGCTGGCAATGACTCATCATTTCACTTAAAGGATTTTCTATTTACATGACCGATTTACAAACACAACGCCTGCTGGTGGTAGGCGATTTACATTATGAAACCGCCCAACATACACGACTGGAACGGGCACGGCAGCAGTTAATAGCTCTGGAGCCGGTCGCCGTTGTCAGCCTGGGCGACCAGGGTGGTTATTCACACTGCGGCACACGCCTTTCCTTTGCAGAGGGCTACGACTTTTTCAGCGGTTTTGGCGTGCCGTTTTACCCGCTCATTGGCAACCACGATATGGAAGGGGCGGAGTTTAAGAAGGATAAGGAGGCGGTGGCGGCCTGGTGTGAGGTGTTTGAACAGACACGGCCGTACACCTGCATAGATTGGGGCACGGCCGTCGGCATCACCCTTTCCCAGACCAGTTTCCGCAACAATGAAGGGTCGCACCATGAAGTCCACATTGACGATGAGCAGTTTAACTGGTTTGCGCAGACAGTGGCCGCTCACCATGACCGCCCCATCTTTGTCTTTAGCCATGCGCCCATCCTGGGTTCAGGGCTGCGGGTGCTGCAAGATCTGCACTTGAAAGGGCCAAACGCTTACCTGAACCATTACACCCACCCGGAAAAGTTCATTGAACTGGTGCAGGCCAACCCGCAGATCAAACTGTGGTTTTCCGGGCACAATCACCTGGGGCACGATTATGACGATGCCATCACCCAGGCCGGGCACTGCACCTTTGTGCATACCGGCGTCATTGGCGACCATACCCGCGACGGCCGTCGCCACACCCGTTTTCTGACCTTTGACGCCACTGGTTTTGACCTGCAGACCTTTGACCATGAGGCTGGCGCGCTGCGCCCGGACGCCAGCCTGGCCTATGCCACCCATGAACTGGTGCGGCATCAGGCATTTGGGGAACGGCCGTCAGACCGTTTCTTCCCGCCGCCGCCCACCCCCAACGGGAATGGCCTGGTGGTGGGCAACAGCATTTTGCTGCGCCATCGGGATATGCTGGTGGAGTATGATCGCGCCCTGGGCGCACCGGTGGGCGTTGTGGCCGACAATTTGAATGGGGCCAACGTGGAAGTGGAAGGGGATGTGGTCATCATTCGCCGCCACAGCGGCGCGGTAGATCGGCGCGAACCCAATGGCTACGGCCGTTACCTGCAAACCTACTTCCCCAACCCCTGGCGCAGAGCGTAAACCGTAAACCGTGAGCCGACATCGGCTCACGGTTTACGGCTCACCACATTCCAACCGAAACGCCGGTTCTTCCTCAGGCAGCAGTTGAGCAAAACACAACGGCCGTGCCGCGCCGTTCTGCGCGTAAAAAGCGGGCAAATCATCGGCGACAGGTACAAACAAAGTGGGGTACAGCGTCGCTAAATGACGGCGATGCCAGTCAAAGGCAAACAGGTTACTATCCACAATGGTCACGTCTGGTCGCTCCCCTTCCACGTGGTGAAAATACCAGAGGGAAAAGGTGGTGCCGCTGTCACTGGAGACCAACAAAGCATCTGTTGGGGCTGCCTGCAAAAGAGCGGTAGCCGACGGCCGTACCATCACCGCCTGCCTTAAATCCTGCCCCTGAAAATTGAGCAGCAGCAGACCCAACGGCAGCAGCAAGGCCCATTGCCGCAGCGGGCGCAGCCCTAATCCTAAAAACATGGCGGCCAACAACAACACCGGCAGCATAAACAGCACCGCATCCGGCGTGTTGTAAACCAAAGCGTAGAGGAGGTAGAGGGCGAAGGTGAAGAGGGTGGTAATCGGTAATGCGTGATGCGTGATGCGTGATGCGTGACCCAGAATCTGTAATCCGAAGCCCGTACTCGGATTACGGATTACGGCATACGGCTTACGGTTTCCGGCATACGGCTCACGAAATTTTGCCAGGCCGAGGGCGGTGAAGAGGAAGCCGAGCCAGAGGAATTGGTTGGGGAGTAAAACTGCCCATTCGCGCAAGCGGGAAATCAAGAGAGCAGGGGGGACGGCAAAGAGGTTAGGGCGGTAAATCTGGGCGCTGACAAGCCACCACCAGCCGCGCAGCGTATCCGGTTCGCCCCAGCGCACCGGGCTGCCGCTCCGGGCAAAAATTGGCAGCAGTAAAAATGGTAGCAGCCCCACAGCCAGCCCCGCCAGCATTGGCCGCCACTCCCGCCGGCCGCAGACCACCAACGCCAGCGGCAGCATCAACAGCGAGGTCAGGTGGGTGGTAATGCTAAGCCCCAAGAAGATGCCAACCAACCAGCACGGCCGTGCCGTCAGTAGCGCCCACAAAAACAGCGCCAGACAAAGCAAATTGAGGGCATACACTTCGCTGACCAACGCCTGCCCCCACACCAACGGCGCAAAGGCAAAGGTCAAACCAGCCGCCACCGCCGGCATGGTTGCGTTTGTGTTCGTAGTAGGCGATTTATCGCCATCAGCAGGCGATAAATCGCCTACTACGAACCAGAGGTTCACGGCCGTGACCAACCCGACCGCCCCGGCCACACACAGAGCGGAGAAAAGGTTGAACCGGTACACGGCCGTGCCAAACGGCAGCCAACCCACCAGATGCCCCAACAGCACATACGTCGGATAACCCGGTGGATGGGGCACGCCCCACGTCAGTGCCGCCGTTATCAATTCGCCGCCATCGCTGCCGAAATTAGCCCAGGTGAGGTCAGGTGACAGGGTGAGGATGTAAACGGTCAGCGCCAGGGCAGCCGCTAAAACACAGATAAGCGGATAGGGTCGTGAACGCATCCGCTTATTCGTGGTCATTTGCTGTCGGCCGCACAATCAGCGCCGAGGGATCGCCCAGGAGGACAAAGGTGTCGCTGACTTCGCGCAGGCCGTTATCGTTGATGTTTAGCGACAGTTTGGCCTGTTGGAAGGCGTCACCCATGCGTAAAACGGCGGGGTCCGCCAGGTTTTGCAGCAGGGCAGCGGCAAACGGCTCCTGATGGTCAGACAGGGTCAGGCTGGTAGCGGCAACGGTGAGTACCGGGCCATGTTTGTGCTGCAACATCGCCTCGGCCAACGACTCGACGCCGGGTTGGGCAAAGAGGCCGGTGAGGCAGGTTAGCTGCACCACAATGGCCGGTTGGCCGCTCTGCAATTTGCCCACCGCCTCCAGATTGAACAGGTTTTCTTTGCCCCACAGCGCCAGGCTGCCGTGCCCGATATAGGTGGTGAGCCAGGCGCCCTGGTTCCACACGGCCGTTACCTCTTCAGCCGCGGCCCCGTTGAGAAGGGTCACGGCCGTTTCTGGGATACCGGCCTTTTCCCACAACCGGCGGGCCATACCGGCAAACTGGCTTTCGCTGGCGTCGGTGGCAAAGAGGGCGGCGGGTACGGCCGTGCCCGCTTCGTAGGCCAGGGTGCGCGCCACCAGCGATTCCACCTCGGCCACGCTGTCCACCGGCCAGCGCCCCACCGCCAGGTCTGGCTGCCCATCCCCGTCCACGTCGGCCAGACGGCCGTCGCTGACCGTCTCGCCACTGTAAGCCACCGGCACGAGTAGGGAGGGCACATGATTGGCAGGCACGGCCGTCGTAAAGGCGCGGTAATCGGTGGTGGCGTCACCCACCAGCAGCAGGTAACGCGGTTTGGGGTCTTGCCAGTTGGCGGCAGCATAGGTCACTAACTGCCGGATGCTCTCCGGTGAGGCTTCGCCGCCAAAAGCATCATAAATTTCGGCCACCGGAATGACGACGGCGGTCAGCCCTTGCGCCTGCCGCGCCTCCACCAGCAGCGTCAGCGCCGGGGCCAGGGCATCGGTGGTGATGATGAGCAGGTCGGCCTGGTTTTCGGGGTTCAGCCAATCGCTCTGCCGGGCCAGGGCCAGGCTGTCTGGGGAAAGGTAGCCCTGAGGGTCAACGGCCGTCACCGTCATCCCCGCCGCTACATTCACAGTCGCCAGGCCATCGGCAAAATCTATGGGCAGGCGGGTGGGCAGCGCCGGGTCTTGCACATTTAGCGCCAGGAGCGGCGCGGAAAAGTTGGTCAGGGTCACGGCCGTGTCTGCATGGGGGTGGAAGGTGAGGACATCATTCACGGCCGTGGGCAAGATGGGCAGTTCCAGTTCCAACCAGTTCAACAGCATAATGTCTAACAAAACCGCGCCCGGTGTTTCATTGTTCAGGCTGATCTGATTGTCGCCCTGGCGCAGCACACCGGGCGGCAGGGTGATAATGGCCTGATGATGGGTGGGGCCATCCCAGCGAATGGTCTCGATAAGCTGCCCGTTAATCAGCACATCCAGGTCATGGTCGTTCAGCACATCCGGGTTGTGAGTTTGCCCCCACAGTTGCAGGCGCAGTTGGGCGGGGGTGTCGGCTACGGCGGGCAAGGTCAGGGGGATTTCCACCGATTGCCCCTGGCTGATTTTGTGCCAGAACCAGGGATCGGTGTGATCGGCGTCCAGCGCCCGCGCTTCGTACAGGTGATTTTCTTCCAGGCGTAGGGTGTGGGTGACGGTGGTGGCGGTGGTAACGGGGGGCGGCACGGCCGTCTCCGCCATCAATTCTCCAGGCTGACCGATTTGCAGCAGGTAAGGGCGGGTGTTGGTGTAGCGGCTGTCGGCGGCACGGCCGTAAAAGATCAGAGCGTCATCTTGCAGCAGGTAGGGTACGGCCGTGCCCCCCTGTGTCAGTTGCATTTGCCCGCTGTCCAGCGCCGGCAAATCGAGTCCGGCGGCCTGCAATTCCGCCAGCGTCAGCCGGTAAACGCCATTGGTGGTGACGCCCATAATGAGCCGGTCAACGGCCGTATCGGCCGGTCCCATTGGCAGAGTGGGTGGCTCACGGCGGCAGGCAGCCACTACCACAAACAGCAAGAGCAGGAACAGATTACAGCGACGAAAGGGCAGATCAGACATTTTGTATAGGGGCGACCGGTTGCAGGTGATGGCCGCCGGCGCTTTGGGTTTGTAGTAACCGCTTTAGCGGGAAAACCGGCTAAAACCGTGACTACGAGTCATTTACTGCTGGCGGCGGCGCACAAACAAGGCGATGGAACCGGCGATGGCGGCGATGAAAATCAGCAGCCCCCCCAGAAAACCCAGCCAGAGAATGGCGGTGCTGCTGCCTGACGCCGCCGCACCTTGCCCGGCGCCGGCAGCGGAGACAACGTTGTTATTCCCATTAGACTGGCTGCCCACAACGCCAATGATGGTGGGCGTAGGCTGCTGCTCTGGCAGGAAGGCATTGGCCGGATAGGGTGTTTCCGTCACGTCAATGGTTAGCGGCGTTACCACAACTTCTGGATAGCCATTTTCGGCCTCTGATTCCAGCGGCGGCGCCGGGTAGCCTGATTCCGGCGTGGGTTGCACCTGGGCAATTTCGAGGATGCTGCTTTCTGTTGGTGTGGGGGCAGCCGGCTGGCTGTTGGTGGCGCTGCTGCCAATGCCGCTGCTTTCGGGAGCAGCCAGGGCAACCTGGTTGTCTTCCGTCATCGGCGTGGGGGTGATGATAACGCGGGTGGGAGCGTTCGTTGCCTGAACGAATGAGGTGGAGGGAGAGGCAGTGGCAACGGCCGTGTTGCCAGGCGTGGCTGTACTTTGACTGCCGGGGGTCGGTTGGTTGTCATCGCCAATGATTATCTGGGTAGGGGTGGGCGCGCCGCCAGCCAGAACGGTTGTGGTGGCAATGATCGTTTCCACGCTGCTGGATTCCACTTCGATGAGCTGGTAGGTGTAGGTTTGGCCGGGTACGGCCGTGAGGTCCCTGGCCACATAGATGGCGCCAACCATTGGCGACCCTTCCGCTTCCACCAGGCCGCCAAAATAAGGCTGCCCATTGCCATCCACCAACTGCGTCAGAACTTGAAAACCGCCGCCCTGCCCACGCTGCAATTTGAAGGCCGAGGCGCTCAATTCGGTGGCCGTCTCCCAGCGCAATTCCACGCCATTGCTAATACCCATAGCAGTAAACGAGATGAGTTCCACCGCCAGCGGTGGGCGGGCATGAACAGAGGTCATGGCCAACAAAAGAGTGGCAAGCAGCGGAATGAACAGTAATCGCAAAATAAACGGCCTTATTGTTTGATTCATACGTTCCGATTAAGGGAAGCGTTCAGTTCCTCAAGAGACCTGACAGGTTTTTGGCATGCCAGGCTTCAAGTTGAACTGGTAAAAAACCCTGTCAGGTCTAAACGGTTCCGATTAAGGTTTCTCGATGAGCGGTAAATATACCTCATGATCATAAATTGGCCGGGGCGTCGGTGTAAGGGTGGCCCCCGGCGGCGGCGTGTTGGTCAAGGTGGGGGTGGGAGTCAGCGAAGCGCCAGGCGGTGGCGTGTTGGATGGGGTGGGCGTTGGTGGTGGTTCCGGCGCCCAATACAACTTCATCGCCGGGTCACCATGCAAAGTGAAAGTATACAGCTCAGACACATCCTGACCCAACTGGTAATAGTTGAGTTTGGCGTAGTCAATGGCGCTGCCAATGGTCTGGGCATAATGGACAAACACACCATCGTAAAATCCGGCGTGTAACACCGTGTGTTCCGAAGTAAAACCCAACCCGGTAGAAGACCAGTGCGCGGCGCTGCCATGCCGGCTGCCGGAAAAGTCATAACGCAAGAAAGTTTCCCCCATGCCCGGAAAACCAGGCCAGGCAAAATGAGCGTCCAGGCAGTCGGCGCTGAGGATGATCGTCGGTTTATTGGTGTTGTTCCACCAGACCGTGTCGCTGGGGGTCATAATCGGTTCACTGGCCCAACGCCCAATACTGCCATGCCCCCGGTAATTCACCACGTGTGTACCGGCGCTGATGGCCGGGAACATGGCCGCCCGCAGCGCATCCACGTTGGGGTAGCTGGCGCTGCCCAGGCATTGAAAGGTTTTGGTAAATGAGCCGGGAATGTGCGCGGCCGTTGCCTGGCTTTCATTACAAAAGTAACCGGCATCCGGATCGTCGTTGTCGGTAATGAAGAGGAAGGGAGGATTGGACGGCGGTGGGAAGGGGTTCGCTTCGTAAGCGATGATCTTGTTGATGACGTTGGTGGCTTCGACCGCGTCATTAACGGCAATGCGGCCGATTTTCATATCGGCCAGGGGGTCATCACCAGCCAGGAGGACAAAGGGATGGTCAGAAGGCACCATCCCTTGAAAGCGGTCTACAAAGGGGAGCGCCGTTAATACCAGATAGGGCGCGTTCAAATCCCAGCCTAAACTACCACAACTCTGGCTGCAAGGTAAACCGCGGGGGTTGATAGTGGTGTCGCCAAACATGACCACGTAGCTGGGGGCGGTATGCCAATTACCCAAGGCATAGGTCAGGTAATCGGTGACGGCGGCGGGCAGTGGCAGACCATACCCATATTGGTTGATGATGTCCTCGATGTTGACCACGTGAGTGTCCAGACCACCGTAGGTGGGGCTGGCGCGGTGCGCGGCCAGTTGGTTGGCCTGGGTGAGCAGGCTGGCATGGGTGATGAGCAGCCATTCCACACGGCCGTCGGCCGGTTCCAGGTTAGGCGGTGTATAGCGGGTAATGGCATTGGCCGAAACCGGCTGCACGTTTTCGGCGGTGGTGGCGATGAAACGGCTGCCGGCGGCATGGTTTTGGCCAAAGGTGTAGGTATAGGGGCCGCTGCCGCTGACACCGGTACTCATGTTCAGCGCCACCGGATTAAGAGGGTCGGACACATTCCAGACCAGGGCGTTGGTGGTGCTAAATCCGGTGGTTTGTAACGGGCTGCCGCCGGTCTCGTCGGTAAGGACAAACTGGTTATTTTGGGCAATCAGTTGGCGCATGTAGGAAACGCTAACGCGGTTCAGGTAAACGCGATCATCCAGGTCGTAAGTGGCTGCCAGGGTGTTGTTGCCGTTGATGAGCAGGTTGGCGGGGATTGTGGCGCCGACGTTGACGTTGCGACGGCCGTACCAGTTGCGGCTGCCTGTATTGGGGCCACTGTTCAGGTTGGTGGTCACAACAAACTGCTTGGAATTGTAGTCGCCGGTGGCAGCCGACGAATACTCGGCCAGGAATTGGGCCGCTACCGGGGAGGCGGTATCGGGATCGCTCAGGGCAATGGTGTAGGAGCCGCTGGTCGCTGAGGCATTGATGCGCAGCCAGTAAAAGGGGTCTGGCTCATTGTCAAAGGTGGGCCATTGATTGGTCCAGGAACTGAACAAATCCAGTTCCGGCTCGACGGTTTGGGTAAACCAGACGCTTGTTTTGAGTGTGCCCTCTGGCTGATTGGGCATGGTGGTGATGGTGCGGGCCGTGCCGTTCGCCCACAGCCAGTAGATATTGTCATTAACAAACTGTTTTTCGGCGCGGGGGCCGGTAAATTTCCAGCCAAAGAAGCGCACACATTCGTCTGGCTCAAAGCTGTTATCGCCGTCGCCAATAAACTGGTATGAAACCGGTTGACCGCGATACAACATTTGAATGGTATGCGGATTCACGCTGCCGACGTTCATACCGGCGGCAGCCAATTCCTGCTGGCAGACATCGTAGATGCCGTCGGCATTGATGGCGATTTTGAAGGTAGGCACGCCAATGGGCAGAGCGGTAGGTGAAGCATTCAGGACGTCGGCGGGTAAACTGCGCCAGGCGCGGGCGGCGTCATAATTGAGGATGAGGTCACGCAGCCCTTTTTCATCTAGTGATGGCGACGGCCGTAGATCGGTGAGTCGCCCGCCGGTAAAGGTCATGTTGACGCTGAATTGCTGCGCCTGCCACACCTGCCCGGTCACCGGGTTGTAGCGGATGGGGTAAAGGTGCAGGGCCACCAGGCGTATGTCGCGGAGGTACATGGGGGCGGAGAGGGTGTAGAGGGCATCGGGGAAAAGGGCGTCACGGCCGTAGATGGCCACATCCTCGCGCAAAATTTCCTGGGGTACGGCCGTGAGGCCCACGCCATCCGCCTGGTCAAAAAGCATATTGGGGGCAGGCAGCACCCGCGCCAGACTTGTTTCCACCACCTCCAGAGGCAGCACTTCCACCGAAACTTCGGCGTCCGGCGGCAGGGCAATGTAGGTGGTGTAATAAGGGAGATCGGGCACGCCCGGTTCCGTTTGCCGCGCCAGCAGGCCCGGAATTTGCACCTGCCCGGCAGCATTGATCTGGTAAGGCGGAATGTCCACCTGGAACTGTAAGCCACCGGCATGGGAAGCGGTGGTTTTGGTGGTCACGGTTACCGGGGACAGGCGGGTAAAACCGGCGCTGGCATAGGCGGCGTACAATGTACCGGTAAGGATAGCCAGAAGGGTTACGGCCGTTACAGTCAGCCAGGTTGTATAGGGAGCCTTCTTCATAAAAATTTTCTACCTACTGCAATAGCCCCAACGTTCTCAATTCTTGAATAAAATGGGCGACATCTTCATGCGCCTGTTCGTTGGTCACAATATATTTTTGCACCAGATAGCTTTCAATCGCTCTCACATCGTTCTTGTCGGCCAATAGCTGCCAGATGTCTGAACCGGTCTGGCTGAAAACATGCACATCACCGGCTGTGGGCGACACAACCACCATATTGCCATCCACCACTCGCCAGATAAGCCCCGGCACAATTTGCGGGGCTGCCATTTCTGCTTCTGCTGTCATGTCATGCCTCCTTCGCGCAATCCGGCTACCACCAGGCCAATGCCCACCAACAAAGCCAGAGCCACCATGATGATGGCCCACCATTCCAATAAAGGCACCTGCCGTGAAATCATATCCTCCACATACCGGTGTGTGGTTGAGTCATACTCTATTTCTTCTAACAAATAATAGTAGGTCTCGCCGGCTACAACGTGGCTGTCTATGAAAGAATAACTGCTGCCAGAAACAGCACTGCCTGCACTGGCAATCATTTCCGGCGTAATCAGTTCAAAATCACCGGCTGGCGTTAAACTGCGATACAGGTAAAAACCGGCTGTATTTTGCTCGGTAGCTGTTTCCCACTCAATTTTCACCTGCTTTTGACTGAAAAGCTGAAAAACCAGGATGCCCCCGGCTAACAACAACCAGATGATTCCCAAACCCACCAGGAGGGTGGCATATCTGGCATTTGCCGTCGGTTGTTCATCGTACATCCCTCACCGTTTGATAAAACCGGGCAACCAATTGCGACGTTTGCGACGGGGAGTACGGCCGTACTCTTTGGCGCCGGAGTAATAATAATGATATTTGTAGTAATACCCATACCGGCCCAGCCGCCGGGGATTCAGCTTATTGATCACCACACCGAACAAATGGGCATTGGCGCTGTTGATCCGTTCAAATGCCTGCACCAGGGCCGCCCGGCGCGTTTTACCGCTTTCCACCACCAACAGCGTGCCGTGCATACGAGGCGCTAAAATACTGGCATCCGCCACCGTCAACACCGGTGGCGTGTCAAACACAACCACATCTACCTCTCGCAGCAGTTCCTCTATCACCTGCACCATCCGGTGCGAGTTCAAGAGTTCGGCGGGATTTGGCGGAATAGGGCCGCTGGTCATCACCTGTAAATCCGGCATGATCGTTTTCTGCAAATGGAATGTGATCGGCGCATTGTTATCCAAAATAGCCGTCGTCAAGCCCTGGTTATTGGTCGTGTTGAAGATTTTATGCTGGATGGGACGGCGCAAATCCGCATCTACCAAAGCCACCCGTTTACCCGTTTGCGCCAGCACCACCGCCAGATTAGCCGCCGTGGTAGACTTGCCTTCACTGGGTGACGAGCTGGTAACCAGCACTGTTCTCAACTCTTCATCCACAGCGGAAAAACTGAGATTGGTGCGCAATACTCGGTAGGCCTCAGACACCGGGTCTCGCGGCGCTTTAGACGTAATGAGCCGGTCGGCCAGGTCCTCCCCTTTGATCATGGCGATGGTGCCGAGAGTGGAAAGGCCGGTATCGGCCGTAATTTCTTGCGGCGATTTTACGGTGTCATCCAGGTAATCAATCAAGAAAATAAAGGCGGCAGCCAGAATACCGCCGACCAACGCCGCCAACAGGACGTTGGTCTCTGTGCGCGGCCGAATGGGGTTCTGGTTAACCTGGGCAGACTCAATTTGGACGAGATTGCTGCTTTCTTGCGCCTGTGAGACTTGCAAGCCATTTAGCTTGTTGAAGGCGTCGGTATAACGAACACGGGCTTCATTACGCTGCGTTTCCAGGCGGGATAATGTCGCCAGTTCCTCCGGCGACTCTGTGTCACTTAAGCTATTGATTTGCGTTTCCAACGCTTGAATGATGGTCGCTTCTTCATTCAGACGTTGTTCCCAGTTGGCAATGGGGGCTGCATAGCGCTGGTTTTCCCGGATTTCGTTCTGTTCGATGAACACAAAACCCATGGTGTTGGCAATGGCCGCCGCTCGCACCGGGTCTGTATCTTCCACGCGAATGGTGATGAGATTGGTCTCTGGCACGGCCGAAATAGCCACCATGCCGGCCAGGCGGCCCTCATGCAGCCCTTCGGCATTGTCTAGCCGGGCAATGGTTTCTTCACGCACGGGGCGGGTGTTGACCATACGCACGTAGCTTTGGGCCAGTTTTTGTTCATACAGGCTTTGGGCATATTCGTTGCCGGTGCCGCTGGGCGCTCTGTCAAGCAGGTACACGGCCGTTGCCTGATAAACCGGCGTAGTGCGGGCGCTGACTATATAGGCCAGCCCGGCCGCCAGCCCAATGACCAGCACAATTAACCACGCCCATCGCCACAAAAGAGAAACGTATTGTCTAATTTCCATAATGCCTATACACAAGATTGGAGATTAGAGATTGGAGATTGAGGTGATCTCCAATCTCTAATCTCTAATCTCTGATCGAACCAAACGATACGCAATAAAAGCCTTAGCCATAAAAAGAACCGTGATCCCGGTAAAAATAACCCAAACGGCGGTTTCCCAAAGCTGCCGGCTTGTACCGGCCAACCCCACACATACCAGCGCAAAACTGAGCCAGAAGAAAACAAGGAAGGCAGGCTGGTTGAGTTGTGTTTTGAAACTGGTTTTGGTTTGGTGCGCGGCCCAATGATGGTAACTAAGGGCTGCGCACAAAACAGCCAGACCCACAATCCAGAATGCGTTAAACAAAAGGGCTTGCCAGTTGATCACAATGAGAGAGTATAGCATATGCAAAAACGGCTTCAAAGCATGGCGAGTGACCCTTATGTCCCTGTCATCTCTTTGCGCCCTGGCGTGTTTGCGCTACATTTACCTGTCATAAGGAGTTCAAAATAGGTGTGGCACACCAAAATTCATATTTCATCCTTCATAATTCATCATTCATAATTCATAATTCATAATTCATAATTCTCAAAGGAGACAGATATGGCGAAGAAACGCTCGCAATACGTGTGCCAATCCTGTGGCCGGATAACGGCCGCGTACATGGGACGTTGCCCGCAGTGTGGTGAATTTGATACGATGGTGGAAGAGGTGATTGTGGCGGAAACGGCCGTGCCCGCCAAAAATCCCCGCGCCCATGCCTCCCTCAGCAGCAAACCACAACGGCTGGCCGACGTGACTGCCGATGGGTTTGAACGGCTCTCGCTGCCCCTTTCGGAATTTGCCCGCGTCCTGGGCGGCGGCATTGTGCCCGGTTCGCTGGTGCTGGTGGGCGGCGACCCCGGCATTGGCAAATCTACGCTGCTGCTGGAAGTGGCCGGCATGGTAGCCAACCAGCACGGCGTTACCCTCTACGTCTCCGGCGAAGAGAGCAGCCGCCAGATCAAAATGCGCGCCGAGCGGCTGCAACTGACCGCCCATGACCTCTATCTGGTCACCGAAACACGCATGGGCGCTATCATGCAGCACATTGGCGATTTACAGCCACAAATGCTGATCATTGACAGCATCCAGACCACCTACCTGGAAGAGATGACCTCCGCAGCGGGCAGCGTCAGCCAGGTGCGGGAGTGCGCCAGTCGCCTGCAAGAGCTGGCCAAAAGCCAGGGCGTCACCGTTTTTCTGGTGGGGCACGTCACCAAAGAGGGCAGCATTGCCGGGCCACGGGTGCTGGAACATATTGTAGACACGGTGCTTTATCTGGAAGGCGACCCGTTCCACCGCTACCGGCTGCTGCGCAGCGTGAAAAACCGTTTTGGGGCCACCAGCGAGGTGGGCGTATTTGAGATGGCCGAACGGGGCATGGTGGAAGTGCCCAACCCCTCGGAGGCGTTCCTGGCGGAGCGGCAGGTGAATGCGCCCGGTTCGGCGATTGCGGTGACGATGGAGGGGACACGGCCGTTGCTGGTGGAGATTCAAGCCTTAGCCAGCACCACCACCTTTGCCAACCCGCGCCGCACGGCGAACGGCATTGATTACAACCGGCTGCTGCTGCTCACGGCCGTACTCACCCGGCGTGTGCGCCTCAACCTGCACGACAAAGACATTTTTGTCAACGTCATTGGCGGCCTGCAAATTGACGAACCAGCGGCGGACCTGGCCGTGGCGGTGGCTATTGCCAGCAGCGTCAAAGACCGCCCCATTCACGCCGACATGGCCTTTGTGGGCGAAGTGGGGCTTAGCGGTGAACTGCGCGCCGTCAGCCAGCTTGACGGCCGTCTGAAAGAAGCGGCCAAACTGGGCTTCAAACGTTGTGTTGTGCCCCAATCTGCCGGGCGGCGACTGGGCGACACCCCCAAAGGGCTGGCCATCATCGGCTGCCGCACCCTGGCCGAAGCCATTGAAACGGCTCTATTGCCCGCCTGACCTTGTACGCCTTTTTTGCACCATTTTGGTGGTCGTTTGCTTACCTTTGGCCACGGTATACTTAAAATTGAGTTTATGTATATTTTTGAAGGCTCTGACCGGCTGGTTAAAGAGCTTCTATTGGTAAAACGAAGGAGGAAAAACGAATGTCGTTTGAATTGTTGTGTGCAACTTTGATTGCTTTGTTATTCGCCACGGTGGTCTGTTTTGGCGGCTACCGGCTGTTTCTGGTGCTGCTGCCCATTTGGGGCTTTTTCTTTGGTTTTGGTCTGGGGGCGCAGAGCGTACAACTGATATTTGGCGAAGCATTTTTAGCCACGGTCACCAGTTGGGTGGTGGGTTTCATGGTGGCCCTGTTGTTCGCCGTGTTGTCCTATCTGTTTTACGCTTTTGCGGTGGCGGTAATCGCCGGTTCACTGGGTTATGGTCTGGGTGTGGCCATCATGGGAATTTTTAGCGCCGATCTGACCATTCTGACCTGGATTGTGGGCATTGTGCTGGCAATTGTGGTTATTGGCATCACCTTTTACTTCAATCTGGCGAAGTATGTAATCATTATTGCTACGGCCGTAGGCGGCGCGGCGGCGGCCATTGGCACATTGGTTTTGGGCGTGGAGCATGTGCAACTGATGGCCATGGCCCAAAACCCTATCCAAACCATACTCAACGGCAGCTTTATCTGGACGCTGCTGTTTTTTGTGATGGCGGCGGCCGGTATTGCCGGGCAAATTACGGCCAATCGCAACTATGAAATTGCCGCTTACAATCGTTATGCGGAAATGTAGGTGTGTGGAGATTAGAGATTGGAGATTGGTCAATCTCCTAATCTCCCAATCTCTCAATCTCAAATCTCAATAATTCGGAGGTAAAAAATCATGTTAAGAAGACGAGCAGGTGACGCTCCGGGGCCGGGGCCTGGCCCACTACGCGGTGGTGAACGCGGTGGCAACCGTTACCAGATGCGGCAGCGCATGTTTGCCATCGGTGATGACTTTTTTATTGAGGATGACAACGGCCGTCGTGCCTTCAAAGTAGATGGCAAAGCCTTGCGCGTCCGTTCCACCCTTCTATTTGAAGATGTTAACGGCCGTGAACTGTACAAAATTCAAGAGAAAATGGTGCGGGTACGGGACACCATGGATATTGAAGATGCCAGTGGGCGGACGGTAGCCAAAGTACACAATGCCCTGGTCACGCCGCTGCGGGATCGCTGGCAAATTGACATTCCAGGCGGCAACGACCTGTCTACTACCGGCAACATTGTCAATCATGAGTATCGGATTGAAAGCGGGCGGCAAACTGTAGCCACTGTTTCCAAAGCCTGGTTCCGGGTGCGCGACACCTACGGTGTGGAAATTGCCCCAGGCCAGGATGATGCTCTGATTCTGGCTATTACCGTTTGTATTGATATGATGGCGCATGGGGGACGGTGATTCGTAATCCGTGATTCGTAATCGGTAAGCGGACTTATGAATGATGAAGGCAGGATCGTCCTTCATCATTCATCCTTCATAATTCATAATTTCATTTGTGGGAGAAACGACAATGAGTGGGCCTATTCAAATGCTTATGATCAAGTTTGACACAACAGAAAAATTTACGGGTGAAGCCCTCAGAGAACTCAACTTGTTGCGCGGCAAAGGGCTGATCCGTCTGATTGATTTGTTGGTTGTTGTGAAAAAACCAGATGGGCAGATTCAGCGGATGGAAATGACCGACCTGACAGATGCCCAGATGCACCAGTTTGGTTCGGTGGTGAGCAAACTCATGGGGCTGGATGGAGACACGGCCGTGTCCGAATCCCCTCTCGTCACCGCCGGTACGCAGTTTGGCCTGAGCGCCGAAGATTTCGCCAGACTGCCTGATTTGCTGGAACCCAATACGGCCGCCGGACTGATGCTGTTTGAACACACCTGGGCGGCCGGTTTTCAGGCCGCCATCGCCCGCGCCGGTGGGCATATGACCGCCCAGGGCTTCCTGACGCCCCAACTGCTGATGAAAGTGGGCAAAGAAATTCAGGCGATTGAAGAAGCGGAAATGGCCATTGAACTGGCCGAAGCCATCAAAGGCGCAGCTATGCTGGACGCGCTGATCACGTTGGCCGAAGTAGAAGCGGTGGAAGAAGCGGCGCTAGAAGAAGCCGCCGCCGTTGTCGCCATCTCCCAGGCCGTGCAAGAAGCGGCCGTGGCCGACGCTATGGAAACGGCCGTGCAGGCTGAAATGTTCAAGGCCGCCATTGCCGCTGATGTGGTGCGCACCCTGGTCATCGCCGGTATGATTGAAGACGCGGCCGTAACCGAAGCGCTGGAAGTGCTGGCTGCCGCCAACCTGATTGAAGAAGTAGCCATCGCCGAAGCCAACCAGGCTGTGGCCGAGATGGAAGCCGAAGTTGCCGAGGCCAAAGCCGCTCTGGCCGCTGCCAATCCATAGCGCCCAGGAGAACAATCATGGCAAGAGCCGTTCAAAAAAGCGCCGTTAGCGACACCCGCATCGCCCGTTTTATGGCCCAGGTTTACCTGCTGATGGCCGCCGGGCTGGTGATTACCGCCCTGGTATCCACCTGGGTCAGCACCAATCTGGAATTACTCTGGCGCATCAGCACCAACCCCTGGATTGCCTGGGGGCTGTTCCTGGTGCAAATCTTCATCGTCGTCGCCCTGAGCGCCGCTGTTATGCGTCTGAATCCAGGGGTGGCGGCGCTGCTCTTTTTTGTGTATGCCGCCCTCACCGGTCTGACCATTTCCACCATTTTCCTGATCTACAGCCAGCAGCAAATCGCTTCCGTATTCTGGATTACGGCCGGCACTTTCCTCGTCACCAGCATCGTTGGCTTGGTGATCAAGATTGACCTGGCGAAATCGGGCGGTATTTTGTTCATGTTGTTGTGCGGCTGGTCATTGGCCTGGATATTCAGCCTGATCTTCTGGCCCAACTCCAATTTCAACTGGACGCTGAACTTTCTGGGCATTGCCCTTTTTGTTGGCCTGACGGCCTGGGACACGGCCGCGCTCAAAGCCATGGCTCAACAGTTAGACAATCACCCGGCGCGGGGTGGGCTGATGGTATTAGGAGCATTGAAGCTGTACCTGGACTTCATCAACCTGTTCTTACTGCTGCTGCGAGCTTCTAACCGTTAAAAACCAAAAAAATCCTGGCCTCTTAAAAGCCACCCTTAAAACAAAGGGTGGCTTTTTTGTTTTTTGGGCCTGGTATTCATGGGAAAAATGAGGGGAACTAATGGGACACGGCCGTCGTTCTACCGGTAGCACACTGGTTAACCACAAGCACATTACATAGAACAAATCACAAGCAATCACAACCAATCAGGAGAGAATCCCATGAAGAACAGAACCCAAACCCTTATACTCTTTGCTCTTTTCACCCTCATATTTGCTGCCTGTGGTGGCATGGGTACGTCCAAGCCACAAATAGCAGAAGTGACCCGCATCGTCACCGAAACCGTTGTGGAAACGGTAACAGTGGAAGGGGCGGCGGTGGAAGTCACCCGCGTTGTCGTCGAAACGGTCGTCGAAACGGTAGTTGTTGATCAATATACCAGCACTGCTGAACAAGAAGCGCGGGCGGCAGCGCCGCTGCCGCCCGCCAATGGCGTGACCCAACCCCGATCCGAAGTGGCTATTGCGCCCATACCAACGGCCGTGCCCACCGCCCCCGCCGCCGCGCCCAACGCCATGTTCTTTGAGCAGTACGGCGTCAATCCCTACATCCTCACCAGCGTAGATAACCTGTCTACCTTTTCCCTGGACGTAGACACCGGTTCCTACAACGTTGCCAAACGGTATCTGCAAGATGGCCTGATGCCGCCGCCCGATGCCGTGCGCGTGGAAGAGTTCATCAACTCCTTCGACCAGGGCTACCAAAACCCGCCAGACGTGGCTTTTGCCATCTATGCCGATGGCGCGCCCTCCCCCTTCCACAATGATGGCACCCACTTCCTGCGCATTGGGGTGCAGGGGTATGACGTGCCGGAGGCGGAACGGCCGTCGGCCAACATCGTCTTTGTCATTGATGTCTCCGGCTCCATGGCCCAAGAAAACCGGCTCGGTCTGGTGAAAGAGTCGCTGGCGCTGCTGGTAGACCGGCTGCGGCCCGATGATAAAGTCTCCATCGTCGTTTACGGCAGCAGCGCCCGCACTGTGCTTTACCCCACCGCCGGTTCCGAACGGCAGGCGATCCTGAATGCCATCAACACCCTGAAAACCGAAGGCTCCACCAATCTGGAAGCCGGTCTGCTGATGGGATACGACGTGGCCAACCAGGCTTACATCCCCGGCGGCATCAACCGCGTCATCCTGGCCTCCGATGGCGTGGCTAACGTGGGCGACACCGGCCCCAACAGCCTGGCGGCCAAAATTCGCGGCTATGCCGACGCCGGCATCAACCTGACCACCATTGGCGTGGGCATGGGTAACTACAACGACGTGATGATGGAACAGTTGGCCGACCAGGGTGATGGCGTCTATTTCTACGTGAATAACCTGAATGAAGCCCGCCAGGTTTTCACCGAAAATGTGATGAGTACGCTGCAAACCATTGGCCTGGACACTAAAATTCAGGTGGAGTTTGACCCGCAGGTGGTACAGCAATACCGGCTGGTGGGCTACGAAAACCGGGCGATTGCCGACCAAGATTTCCGCAATAATGACGTGGATGCGGGGGAGTTTGGGGCGGGGCACACGGCCGTCGCCATCTACGCTGTGCAATTGACCCCCGGCGCGCAAGGGCGCATCGCCACCGTCTACCTGCGCTGGCAAGACCCGCAAACCCGCGCCGTACAAGAGATCAACGGCGTCTTTAGCACCGACAACCTGGCTCCTTCCTTTGACGCTGCGGCGCTGCATTACCAGTTAGCCGTTGTCGTCAGCCAATGGGCGGAACTGCTGCGTCACAGCTATTGGGCGGACGGCCTCAGCATGGATGACGTGCGCATTCGGGCACAACGGTTAGCCAGCCAGCTAGATGACACGGCCGTGACCGAACTGGCGCAACTGGTACAGCTCAGCCACTAAAAAACCTGACAGGTCTTCAAAGACCTGTCAGGTTTATCTGTGCCGAAACAAAAAGGGCGAGGCGATTACCCCAATCGCCTCGCCTTTTTTGCATGTAAGGAAGAAGAAATGATGTGCGCCCAACATTAGCCCCATGCCGTAAGAAGAATGTAAATGAGGCATAATGGGAAAATGAGAGAAACCGTGAGCCGTAATCCGTAACCCGTCATCCGATTACGGTTCACGGATTACGGCTCACGGCCTACGGATTCCCCGCCGTACTTTGCACACTGAGACGGCGCACGTAATTCACCAGATGCCATGCCTCGTCCTTGCTGAGCCGGTCGGCGAGGCCAGGCATCTGGGTATCGGGAATGCCGTTGAGAATCCAGTAGTAGAGGTCGCCATCGGGGTGGGTGGCGGTATGGCCGGAGGAAAAATCGGCCGGAGGCGGGTAAAGCGTCGCCGCCGTTGGCCCATCGCCGCGCCCATACTGCCCATGGCACGGGGCGCAATTTTGCATAAACAGTTCTTGCCCAATGGCGATAGATTCCACATCCGGCAAGAACGGATTACTGGCAAATTTAGCCGGGGTGTATTCCACCGTAAAGAAGTTGATGAGCTGCGATGAGCCAAACCAGAAAGCGATCAGGCTGATAGTCAGCAGCGGGATCAACTGCCATTCCGTTTTGGCCGCCTTGACGGCCACAAACCCCCAGCCAAAGGCAAATAAGAGCAGCAGCAAGCCGGTACCGCCCGTGCTGGCCAGGGTCATAAACTGGGCGGCGCGTTCCAACGGCCGTGCCCCACTCTCCATCGGCCGGATATTCCCGCCAATGCCCGCCTGCAAGCGGAACGCGGCAAACGTGTCAAACGCATCCATGCGCCGCAGCGCCAGTTCCATCTGCCAATCACCCATCAGGCTGATATAGCTGCCTTCCAGATGGAACAGACCGGGGGCCATTGGCTCGGCCATCGCTTCGGCCGCACCCAACGATTGTTCCAGGTAGGTGAAGCGGGCCACCACCTCGTCCACCATCGTCGCCTGGCCCATCTCATCGGTAATTTTAATTTCAAAGGTATTGCTACCGACCAACGCCGGCGTGATCATGACTTCAACCGTCAAATCCTCGACCTGCTGCGTGAGGATTGTCTGCCCGGGTGCATCGGCCAGCAAGGGTGCGTCCACGCCGCGCTGCATGTCGGTGAGAAAACCGGTCACAAACAGAATGAGCAGGGCCACGACCAGTTCAACGGTGACGACGAGACGGCTGCGGCGCACGGCCGTGTCCGACTGCGGCGCTTCTGGATGTTCATAGGCCCGATTCAGGCGCGGTTTGATGTAAAGCAAATTAACCCCGGCGGTCAGGATGGTAACGGCGGCAATGGCTAATTTGAGCAGCAGCGTCAATCCGTAGGCCGTGCCCACCAGGCGCGTCCAGCTACCCACATGCTGCCAGGCCAGATACACGCCGCTGACGGCCAACAACCCTACCGCCAGCGCCGCCAACCCGGAAAAGTTCAAAATCAGGCTCAGATACAGCCAGGTACGGTCTTCGGCTGCCAGGGAACGCGCCAGCCAAAGCGCCAGCGCCAGAAAGAGCAGCCCGCCCACCCACATCGTCGCCGCCAACACGTGGACAAAATCTACCAGGATGGCCTGGGTACTGTTTTGCGGCAGGGCGGCGCTGTGGCTGACCATGGCTACCGAAAGCACCAACCCGCCGGTGAGAATAAACCCGGCCAGCCATTGCCAGCCAGACAGACCTGATTGACCGTCGTCGCTTACATCCATGAACAGCAGCAGCAAAAAGAACAGCGCCGCCCCCAATAAAAAGCGATACAACCACATCTGTCCATATCGCGTGCCGAGCCAGACGCCAAAGTTATCGCCGCTGATGAGGTCAAACCGTTGGTGTTGGTAAAGGAAAATGAGCGCCAGGGCGACAGCCAGCAGCGCCAGAGCTGTCATGCCTATGTGTTTACCAAGCCGGGCCAGCCGCACATCCAGCGCCAACTCTGCTGCTTCCCGCTCTACTTTGCGCCAGAGTGGATTCCACACCAGCAGCCGGAAGGCAAACAGCCCCATGAGCAGGGCGACGGCCGTCAACGTCAGCCAGCGCGCCAGGGCATCCATCACCGAAATTTGCGCCGATAGGCTGGCTTCGTTGGAGACGGCCATGGCGGCTACACCCACGCCAAACGAATAGGTGCCGCTGGTGGTGTGCCCATCTACGGCCGAAAGCACCTGCCAGCTTACCAGGTAAGCGCCTTGTGGCAGGGACGGTATGTCTACGACAACGGTGCGGTTATCGGCGTCTACGGCCGTCAGCGACCCCACCGGCACTTCTTCCCCCGCCTGCGTCAGCAGCCGCATCTGGCTGAAAAGGGGCACCACCGGTTCGTTGAACCGGATGGATAGTTGAGTGGGCGATTCGTCCAGGACGGCATTGGGGGCCGGGTTAGAGGACTCTGGGACGGCGTGGGCATGGGTCATGGGCACGGCCGTGACCATGAGAAGCAGCAGGAGGATAAACCAGGCAGCGCGTTTGAATTTCATAGGTGTTGGGTGCAGAGTGGAAGCGACAGGGTGCAGTTTCTTGCTACCTGCCACCTGTCACCTGCCACTTGCTACTCTTCCACCGTAATCGTTACGGCGTCGCCGTCTTCATACTCTTCGTGCGTGGGAATGGACAGGTAGGCCGAGATTTCATGTTTGCCTGGTCCCACGCCGTTTAGCACATGGCTGGCGCTGCCACCCATGATCATGCCCCAGGAATTGCCATCTACAAACACATGCCAGTGATAACCTTCCTGAGAGAGGTCAAAATTTTCAGTCTCCACCTCCACCACTATCTGATCCCCATGTTGGAACGTGTCGCCGTCCGCCGGGGAGACAATGCGAATAGCCGCGCCATTTTCATTGGGGATGCGGGCGTGTGGTTCAGAATCATCATGCGCCTCTTCGTCATGGGTATGATCGCTGGCGTCATGGTTATCGTCGCTTTGTGTTGCACCGGCGGCCGAATCCTGACTGCCAGAGGCGCTGCATCCGGCAACCATAAGCAGCACGGCCGTCAGAATCAGCAGCCACGTCAGGCGATGTTTGTGTTGAAAGAACATCATCAGATTATCTCCTCTTGAAAAACAGCACACCGGCCAATAACAAGGCCAGGACGCCGACCGCGAAGGCAACATACGTCAGTGTGCGCATGGTCTGTAAGTCTGCTTCCAGTGTGGCAATTTCCCGCTGTAATTCGCGGGTATCGGGCAGGGGTTCAGGGAACTGGATGTTGCTGGCGGGGAATACTTCTTCCGGGCGCACGGTCTCATCTACGGCCGTATCCCCCAACGAACCAAACAACCGCACCGCATACTGGCCGCGCACGGTGGGGAAGATGTCAACCGTATACAGGCCAGGTATTTCCGTGGGACTCAAGTTGGCGCGAAAGCTCTCCGCGCCATATTTCAGTTCCGCGTTCAGGGTGGCAGCCGCGCCGACCACCGGCTGTTCGTCTTCCGTAATTTCCACCGTCAGCGCATTGCGCTCACCCACCACCGGCGGTTCGGCCAGCCAACCCACCACAATGGCGTATGGCCCCACTTCCACCCGCACATGGGCATGGGTTGTGGGTACGGCCGTGAATGCGATGAAGAAAGCCAGCCAGACGGCCGTGCCCGCCACCCACAACCAGCGTCTATTTTGTTTACCTGTCGTCATAGAACCTCCACAAATCTTCGTCAAAAGACCTGACAGGGTTTTAACGTGGTAAGAGACCTGTCGGGTCTGAACAGTTTCGGGGACAAGAGCAGGCGCAGGGTGGCTGCGCCTGAATAACCGGTCAGAAACAGACGGTTGGAGGTGGTGTCGGTGGTTTACGTTTCAATAAGATGGGGTAAAAAGAGGTGTTCAACGCCACGGCCGTGACCATGAGCAGAGAAATGTGAAACGTCAGGTTCTTGACCAAAAAGGGGGTAGCCAGATAGCTGGTAACGGCCGTTTCCGCCATCTTGAGTAGAGACGGATTATCACAAGGGGTTGGTGAGGCGGCTGAATGCTCCACCGGCGCCAGCGAACCACACACAAAAACGCCAACGGGCGTTAAAAACAGGGTGGCTATTGCCAGAAAAAGAAGCAGCAGGCGGCTCATAATGGGGTAATGGGGTAATTGCGTAATGGGGTAATTACACAATTACCCCATTACGCAATTACTTGCTTTACGGCATCGTTTGACCGCTGGCCTGCACCGCGCGGTCTACCGGGTTGCCCACACCCTGGGTGCAAGCCGCACCTGGTTCGGGCGTATACGGACCTTGCAGATAGCGGCTGATAAAACGGGCGATACGGCCGTCGGTGGCGCTGTCTAACTGCATCTGCACCCCCCAGGCGGTCAACACCACCGGGCTGGTCTGGTCTGGATAAGGCGAAAGCAGCATGTGGGATTGCCCTTCCACATAGGTACGCAAACGGGCCACGTCGGCAGCCGGTAAATCAGGGTGGTAAGTAATCCAGACCGCGCCATGTTCCAAAGAATGGACAGCATGGCCGGTTTGCACCGGTTCTTCATACACGCCACAGTTTTGCCAGCTATCCCAGTGGACGCCGCCAGCCGGGGGAACCGGAAATTGGGCTAACGGGAATTGGGTATTGTTGTCATGCCCACGTGACGGCCGTGGAAATTGCACCACGCCAGGGATGGGCGGCTCCGGGCGCACATTCAGGTACAAAATAAAAGCCAACCCTAAAACACCGACCACTACTGCGCCAATTACTACCCATTTTTTCTGCTTTGCATCCATTGCTTCTCCTCTTCTAATTGCGTTTCGTTGTTGGTGGCTGGTCACCTGCCACTTGCCACCTTATACCCATTACCCTAATGGTGTGCCAATACCATTAGCACAGCTTGCATTTGCTTCCGGCCCCGTGCGCCCCCGGTAGCGGCTGATAAACGTGGCAATCCGGCCATCGTCGGCCCCTTCCACCGCCAATTGGCGATCCCAAACCGACAACACAATGGGGCTGCTCTGATCTGGGTAAGGGCTGAGCAGCAGTTTGGGTTCACCCCGCACCAGTTCTTGCAGCGCCGCAATCTGCGCCGCCGGTAAATCGGGATGATATGAAATCCAGACGGCGCCATGTTCCATGGAGTGAATGGCATGTTGTGGCAGCACCGGCTCGGTGTAAATGCCACAATTTTGCCATCGGGAAGCATGTTTACCACCCATTGGCGGCAGGCCGCCAAAGGCAATTTGCAGCAAATCGTCATGCTGCGAACCGGGCGCGGCTATCACCTTTGTCACGCCTTCAATCTCTGGCTGAAAGGCGCGAGAAACGGCTACGGCCGTTAACCCCAACAACAACACCACCACCGGAATGATGATGATCATTTTGCGGTGGCGATCCTTACGCGCCACTTGCTGCCGACGTTGTTCTTTTTTGCCAAGTTTACGGCCGTGTTCGTTTTCTTTTTTACTCATGCCTTTTTAGACTTAACAGGTTTTCAGAAATCTGTCAGGTCTCCGTTCCTGGTTGTTGTTGAATCGGCGCTATTATCCGCAGCCTACCTGATTGGGCAACCCGTTCTTAACCGTTTCAAAGGTAATGGGCAACCGGCAGCAGTTACTTGCCGCCCATTGCCATTTGCCGTACATTTTCGGGCAATCAAATCACAAACAGGTGAACGTATGAACCAGAAAATCACATACCGGCCAGGTACCGTGGCCGACTCTTACGCCGTCTTTTGCGTCTTTGAAGAGGCGCTGGCCGACTTGCTGCGGCGGCACGGCCATGACGAACCGACCAGTTGGGCCGAGCCGGAAAAACTGGCGCAGATGTGGCAAAAACGACGGCCGTTATACGAACATCTGGCGCGCACAGCCAGTCACTTTTGGGTAGCAGAACAGCATGATGAATCGCAGGCCGAACCACGCCGCCTTGTGGCCTTTGCCCGTTCCATTGAGCGCGACGGCACGCTGGAACTGACCGAGTTTTTCGCCCTGCCCGGCGTGCAGTCCGGCGGCGTGGGGCGGGAACTGCTGGCGCGCGCCTTCCCCGATGGCAATTACCGGCAGCGGATCATCATTGCCACCACCGACATGCGGGCACAGTCACGTTACCTGAAAGCCGGGGTTTTCCCCCGTTTTCCCATTTACTACTTCTGGCGGCCGCCTGAACCCGCGCCCCTGGACAATGCATTGCACAGCGAGCCAATGGTGGCTTCGCTGGAATTGTGGGAGACGCTGGCACAGATAGACACGGCCGTACTCGGCCACAGCCGCACCGCCGACCACCAATGGCTGCTCACTGACCGGCAGGGGGTGTTATACCGGCGGCAGGGGCAGGTGATCGGCTACGGCTACATGGGACCGCCCAATGGCCCATTCGCCCTGCTGGATGCGGCCGATTTCCCGGCGGTGCTGGCCCATGCGGAAAATCAGGCGGCGGCGAACGGCCGTGAGACTGTTGGGTTTGAAGTGCCCATGTGTAATCAGACGGCCGTAACCTACCTGTTATCACGTGGCTACCAGATTGAAAGTTTCATCGCCCTCTTCATGAGCAGCCAGCCCCCTGACAAACTGGAACAATACATCATTACCAGCCCGCCGTTCTTTCTGTGAACCCTGCAGGAGCGACGTACTTTGAAAGCGTGTCACACCTTTAGGGATACGGCTATGCCCAGTTGTGCTAAAATAAGGCGCAGCTATGGAAGCGGTAAATCTGTCCTGGGAATGGCATATGCGTTGGGGGTCGGCGGCGGTGCTGCTGCTGATCCTATTCTGGTATAGGCGCGGCTGGCGGCACGGCGAACCCGAAGCGGCTTCGGGCCGTGATACCATCCCCCACAGTCCACAGCCCGTTCGCCCCGTGTTGTTTGGTATGGGCCTCTTTTTGCTGGCGCTGGTCTGGCTTTCGCCGCTCTACTTCCTGGCAACGCAGTTATTTGCCGCCCGCACTGTACAGCGCATTTTGCTGGTGGGGCTGATCCCCTTCTTTTTGCTGCTCAGCAACCCCGCGCCGGTGTTATTTGCCGGGCTGCCGGTCAGGTGGCAAGAGGGGATGCGAGGATGGGAACACGGCCGTCCCCGTTTCTGGCAATTTCTCCACAGCGCCACCAGACCCAGCGTCATCTGGGTCTTATTTGTGTCCGTCGTCTGGCTCTGGTATGACCCCAAGTTACATGGCCTGACACTGCGCTACGACGGCCTGCACCAGGTGGAAATGGCGCTGCTGCTGCTGGCGGCGCTACTCTATTGGTGGCACATTCTGGCGGTCGCCCCCTGGCTGCACACACCCATGCACCCCGTCATCCGCATCCTGTACGCCGTCATTGGTTCCGGGCCGGTCAAGTTTGTTGGTTTCGTTTTGCTATTTTCGGCGCAACCTGTTTACAATTACCCGGCGGCCATCCAGTTTGACGGTTTGCACGTTAGCGACCAGGGATTGGCCGGGATTCTTATCTGGACGGTGGGTGGCGTGGTGTATACCTGGACGGCCGTGTACCTGACCCGCCAATGGATTGGATTGGACGATGATAAACCCTATTTGCCCCACACGTACTGGTCAAACGAAGAAGCGATGTTGGCGCCTGGGTTTAGGCCCAACGACAAATCTACGCCAATGAAAAATATGAATCGCAACGGCCGTGTTCCCCGCCCTCAACCATCCCTTCAGGAGCAACAAGCCCATGACGCGCTATGATGAATTGACCCAAATCTACCGGCAGACACGCCAGACTTTCCAAAAATATGAGGAAGATTGTTCCACCTTCGCCCGTGAGTTGGTAAACGGCTTGCTGGAATACATCGAGTGGCCGCGTGACCAGGAAATCACTTATCTGGCCGTCGGCGAAGAATTCGACCCTAACAACAAATTTTACGCCCTGGCCGGGGCTATGCAGATGGACGCGCAATCATTCTGGCACTTTGGCGTGGAACTGCGCCTGCAAGAACCCAATGGCAGCTATCCCCTACCGCTGGTTCTCAGCTTTTTCATCAAGAAGGTGGACGATTATTTCATCGTCAAATTGGGACCAGAGGGGCGCGAACTGAAAATTCCCGAAAGCAAACGCGGTCAGCTACAACCGTTTTACGAGGCGGTGTACACGCAGATCAAAGAGTTCTTCGCCAAACGATATATTCAGGCCATTACCGGCAACGAAAGGCAGTTTGGGTTTATCACCCTGATATGAAACCGGACAAAATTAGCCCCACCATTGCCGCCAGCGCCTGGGTTGCGGACACGGCCGTTGTGCGCGGCAATGTCACCCTGGCCGAAAACGTCAGCATCTGGTTTGGCGCGGTGCTGCGCGGCGATGAGGAACCGATTACCATCGGTGAAAACAGCAACGTGCAGGATGGCGCCGTGCTGCACGTCTCTGGCGGGTTTCCCTGTGTGGTCGGCCGTAACGTCACCATCGGCCACCGGGCCATCGTGCATGGCTGCACGGTTGAAGATGGCGTCCTCATCGGCATCGGCGCTATCGTCCTTGACGGGGCGCACATTGGCGCGGGCGCCCTGGTGGCGGCAGGAGCCGTCGTTTCGCCGGGGATGCAAGTGCCGCCCGGTAACCTGGTTTTGGGTGTACCCGCCCGCATCGTTGGCCCACTCTCCGCCAGCCAGCAAGAGCTTGGCCCCCGCGCCGCACAAAATTATATGGCCCGCAAAGAGGCGTACCGGACAGGAATTTATTAACTGCGGCCAAACATTCGATTTTTCCAAAAAATCGAATGTCTACCTATTTCCCCATGCCCACCCCCATCACCAGTCCCCAAAACGGCCGTATCAAAAACCTGGTCAAACTGCAAAACCGGCGGCAGCGGGACGCGCAGCGGTTGATGTTGGTGGAAGGGGTGCGGGAAGCGGCGCTGGCGCTGGCGAATGGCTTTATACCGGAGGAGGCGTATATTTGCCTAGAATTGGCGCGGGGGGCGGCGGCTACGGCCGTCACCGACCAACTCCACCATCTGGAAAAAACCGGCCACTGTCCCCTCTTCACCATCACCCCCGACCTGTTCGCCAAAGTGGCCTATCGGAGCGAAAGTGGCGGGGTACTGCTGCTGATTCCGTATTGGACACGGCCGTTAGCCTCCCTCCTGCTCCCGCCCAACCCCCTTCTGGTCATCATCGAAGGCGGCGAAAAGCCGGGCAATTTGGGGGCCATCCTGCGCACCGCCGACGCCGCCGGGGTAGATGCCGTCATCATTAGTGAAACAGACGCCAGTGAGGGTACGGATATTTTTAATCCCAACGTCATCCGCGCCAGTTTGGGGGCACTGTTCACCGTGCCGGTGACAACTGCCCCCACCGACCAGATCATCACCTGGCTGCGCACCCAACACATAAACATTGCAGCGGCGACGCCAGAGGGAGAGGAATTGTACACGGCCGTGAACCTGCAAAAGCCCGTCGCCCTCGTCATGGGCAGCGAAGCCAACGGCCTCAGCCAGACCTGGCTGGATGCCGCCGATACCCGGCTGCTCATCCCCATGTTCGGCCAGGTGGACAGCCTGAACCTCTCCGTCTCCACCGCCCTCCTGCTCTATGAAGTGGTACGCCAGCGCCGGAAAGAGTAAAATGAGCAACAAACAGGTAATTGTGTAATTGCGTAATTTGGTAATTGAGTAATTGGAGCCACCAATTACCCAATTACATAGTTACGCAATTACTCCATCGCAGACCGCACATAAACAAATCACACAAGTTTCAAAACAGGAGAACAAAAAATGAAACGAGAATCCGTTAAGGTCGCTGTGACCGGCGCTGCCGGGCAGATTGGGTATGCCATTTTGTTCCGGCTGGCCTCCGGTGAAATCTTCGGCCACGACACCAAAATATCTTTACATTTGTTGGAAATCACCCCCGCCCTCAAAGCGTTGGAAGGGGTAGTTATGGAACTCCACGACTGCGCCTTTCCGCTTCTGGACAACATCGTGGTGACAGACAATGCCGAAACTGCCTTTGACAGCGTCAACTGGGCGCTGCTGATTGGCTCTAAGCCACGCACCAAGGGGATGGAACGCGGCGACCTGATCCGCGAAAATGGCCCTATCTTCACCGGCCAGGGCAATGCCCTCAACAAAGCCGCCGCCGATGCCCGTGTGCTGGTAGTGGGCAACCCGGCCAACACCAACTGCCTGATCGCCACTAAAAATTCCGACCTGCCCGCCGAACGGTTTGCGGCCATGACCCGGCTGGACCAAAACCGGGCGTATGCCCAACTGGCGCAAAAAGCGGGCGTACCGGTCACGGCCGTGTCCAACGTCACCATCTGGGGCAACCACAGCGCCACCCAATACCCGGATGCGGAAAATGCGAAGATCAACGGCCATCCGGCCATGGACGTCATCACCGACCACGACTGGCTGCGCGGCGAATTCATCTCGGTGGTGCAAAAACGGGGCGCGGCCATCATTGAAGCGCGGGGCCTCTCTTCGGCCGCCAGCGCCGCCAGCGCCGCCCTGGATCACGTGGTCAGCATGGAAAACGCCACCCCCGCCGGGCACTGGTTCTCCGCCGGCGTCCTCTCCGATGGCAGCTACGGCATCGCCAAAGGGCTAAACTTCTCCTTCCCTCTCGCCAGCGACGGGCAAGGTGGGTATGAAATTGTGCAAGGTTTACCCCTTAGCGATTTTGCCCGCGAGAAAATCAAACTGACCGAAGCCGAACTGGAAGAAGAAAAAGCGGTCGTAGCCGACCTGCTCTAGTAACGTTCCGGCAGTGCCAGGCACAGGGCAGAACGGCCTGGAAATTCCCAGGTTTTGCGCCCTGTGCCTGGCACTTTTTTATTTTCCCAGAAACACAAAAAGCCTCGCGGGGCGAGGCTTTTTGCGGGAAGAGGAGAAGAAGGAGAAAAGGAGGAAAATTGGATTTTTTGGGTTCATCGTTCTTGTTTTTGAACGATGCCCATATCTTACAAGAAAGATAAAAAACGCAATATGTTGTATGACTACATCAGCCCTGTAAACTGCTTTACATTTATTACTCTCCACTCCGCAAAAGGCGTTTTTTCTCGATTGAGCAGATGGTTTACTTTTGAAAAACCAGGGTTTTGGGAGGCTATTCTCGTACCGTCAATGACCCATTCAGATACTTATGAATGATGCTGGCAACTAACGTCTGGTAAAGAACACCTTGAAGTGACCTGATTTGAATCTCGTAATAATTCTTCTCTTATGAAAATGAATTTTCCACTTGTTCGTGTCAGACATCCGATTTCTCAAAGAAATCGGATGTCTGGACGCCGCTTTGTCAGGCGCAAATTGATTCGTCTGTCCTTTTTAATGGTGTGGCGTGCGGCCAACATTGTGAATATCACCCCAAAAGACTGACGTATGTTATTGTCGTCACCCTCTTTAACTGGCGTATAATTTCCCGTATGAAACCACTAACTGAGCGCAAAACTGAATGGGAAGAGCAGGTTCTCAACCCCACCCGTACTCGTTTTCCCGAACGGAAAAGCCCCTTTCGCACCTCCTCCGGGATCGAAGTTGAGCCAATCTATTTGCCGCCGTACCCGGACCCTGATTTTGAAGACAAAATGGGTTTTCCCGGCGAATACCCGTTTACGCGGGGGGTACAGCCGACGATGTACCGGGGGCGATTCTGGACGATGCGGCAGTATGCGGGGTTTGGCACGGCCGTAGAATCCAACCAACGTTACAAATTTCTGCTGGCACAAGGGCAGACCGGCCTATCGGTGGCTTTTGACCTGCCCACGCAGATCGGCTATGACGCCGACGACCCGATGGCGTTGGGCGAAGTGGGCAAGGTGGGCGTCAGCATTCCCAGTTTACCTGACATGCAGATTTTGCTGGATGGCATTCCGCTGGATAAGGTCAGCATCAGCATGACCATCAACGCGCCCGCCGCTATCTTGCTGGCGATGGTGATTGCCGTGGGCAAACAGCAGGGCGTACCCATGAGCAAACTGCGGGGCACTATCCAAAACGACATCCTCAAAGAGTACATTGCGCGGGGTACGTATATTTTCCCGCCACGGCCGTCTATGCGGCTGATTACCGATATTTTCGACTTTTGCGCCCGCGAAGTGCCTCACTGGAACACCATTTCCGTGTCCGGGTATCACATTCGGGAGGCGGGCAGCACGGCCGTGCAGGAAATTGCCTTCACCCTGGCCGATGGCATCACCTACGTGCAGGCGGCCATTGACGCCGGGCTGGACGTAGACGAGTTTGCTGCCCAAATTTCCTTCTTCTTTAATGCCCACAACAATTTCCTGGAAGAGATTGCCAAATTCCGCGCCGCCCGTCGCCTGTGGGCCAAAATTATGCGCAAGCGATTTGGCGCCAAGAATCCCAAAAGCTGGCAGTTGCGTTTCCATACACAAACGGCGGGCAGCACCCTGACGGCCCAACAGCCGGAAAACAATGTGGTGCGGGTGGCCTTGCAGGCATTGGCGGCGGTGTTGGGGGGCACACAAAGTTTGCACACCAACGGCCGTGACGAAGCCCTGGCCCTGCCCACCGCCGAAGCCGCTCAAATTGCTCTGCGCACGCAACAAATCATCGCCTACGAAAGCGGCGTGGGCGACACCATAGACCCACTGGCCGGTTCGTATTATATTGAGCATCTCACCGACGAACTAGAAAGCCGCGCGGCTGCTTACATCAAAATTATTGACGAGATGGGCGGCATGTTGACGGCCATTGAAACCGGCTACGTGCAGCGCGAAATTCAGGAAGCGGCGTACCAGTTCCAGCGCGGCCTGGAAGGCCGGCAGGAAATTGTGGTCGGCGTGAATCGGTTTGAGCAGCCAGATGAGCAATTAAGTATTGAAATGATGAAGCTCGACCCGGCCATGGAAGCGGCACAGCGAGCGCATCTGGCCGCACTGCGCGCCGCCAGGGACAACGACAAAGTGGCCGAACTGCGCGCTCATCTGGCGCAGGCGGCAGCATCGGCCGAGAATCTGATGCCACTTTTTGTTGAATGTGTGGAACATGACGTGACGCTGGGCGAAATTTGCCACACCTTGCGTGGTGTGTGGGGCGAGTATCAGCCAAATAGTGATTTGTAGTGTAGGGCGATTTGGCCAAATCGCCCTACGGCAGGAATAACCATGATCAAAAAAATCAGCCATATTGCCATTGTGGTACCCAGGTTGGAAGAAGCCACTGCATTTTGGGCAGCAGCGTTAGGATTGGATGTCAGCCACCAGGAGCATGTACCCGATCAAGGGGTGGATGTAGCTTTCATCCCGGTTGGGGAAAGCGATATTGAGTTGCTAGAGCCGATTGACCCCGCCAGCGGCGTGGCCCGTTACCTGGAAAAACGGGGGCCGGGTATGCATCATATCTGCTTTGAAGTAGATGATATGGCGGCGACGTTGGCCCGTCTGAAAGCGGCTAACGTGCCCCTGATCAACGAAGAACCAACTATCAGCGCCGATGGCAAAAAGATCGCCTTTGTCCACCCGAAAGGGACAAATGGGGTGTTGGTGGAACTATACGAACTACCGGTAACGGCCGAGTCTGCCGAAGCAACAGAAGGTCTGCGCCACCGGCTGCGCGACGGCCGTGACGTGTACACCGCCGGCGCCAAAGCGTTCCTATCTGGCATCCGGCACGGCCGTGAGGCCGACGCCCCGCCGCAAAATGGCTGATGGACAAATGTCACATTTTCACCATGACATCTGACACTATGATTTATCGCCATCTGGCATATTATTAGGGGTAGAAGCCGCCGTAACAAAGCAGGCGTGACGAGTCAAACACATAAAGTAAGTGGTTTGACCTGGTGACGGCTCTGAGGAGCAGTCCCGGCAGCCAAAGGTAAGTGGTAGAGTTGTACTCTCCGACGGCGATATTAGACGGCTTCGCTTAACAAATTTTCTATCGGGGTGGCGCTAATATCCTGCCAGGGATATTGGGCCTAAGCCATGTCCACGGTGGCGGCCCTGGCGAGTTGTTGAATCGGGTTGTTGTAAAGCGGGCGCCCTGCCTGGTTTACTTCACAGGTTATACGTTTACTTCCATAGCAAGAGGTCGAGTGTAAAAGCTCGGCCTCTTTCCTTTTATCAGGGATTGAGCGCCGCCAGTTCCTCTGTCACTATCCGCACAATCAGGTCATCTAAATCGGCCACACTGTAATCTATTACGGCAAATGCTGGTTCGGCAGTAACATCTTCAGAAGTGGCTGTGAGGAAGAGAAAACGGCCGTTCGTCACCTGCGCCAACTGCCGGAAAATGTATTCCCCTTGCGCGTTCAGGCCGCTGCTGGCCAGGGGATAAATTTTGATGCCCTGGCTGGCAGCCTGCCGCAGATGCGCGGCGTAATCCTCTTGATCCGGGTAATCCAGATGGGGCGGCGCGTCGGCAATCAAAAAGATGAGGCTGACACCATTTTCTTGCCGCCAATTGGCGTCTTGGAGGGCGCTGGCCAGCCCAGCGTGCAAATCTTCGGGGTAATCGCCGCCGCCGCGTGCCTCAATGGTGGCTAATGCCGCCAGAAATGGTTCTAATTCGGCCGTCAACGGGAATGTATTCACCAGGAAATCATCCCCCCGGTCGCGGTAGGTGACAAAACCAAAACGCACAGCGGGGCGGGCAGGCAAAGCGTCAATCTGCAAGGCAATGGCGATCATGTTGTCCTTAAGCTGGCGAATTTCGTCGTGCATACTGCCGGTGGCGTCTATCAGGAAGAGGATGTCCAGCGGCACGGCCGTACCCAATTCTCTCTCTCCCGTAAAGGCCAGCCGCCGGTCTTGCCCAGCCCCACCCACTGCCAGCGACATGGTAACGGTTTGCGCCCCGTTTACGGCCGTGATTTCATAGGTCCCGGTCTGTGGGCCGTAGATGCGCGGGAAAAAGTGGGCAGCGCCGTCGCTGTGAGTACGCAGGGATGTGACCGGTTCGCCATTCACCGTTATGTGCAGCGGGATGCCGGGCATGGGCTGGCCCAACGTATCCACCACCTGAATGATGTGCCGCTCGCTCACGTCCAGGCGAATCACATCATCCGCTGTGTATGCCTGCAAATAGGCCAGATAGGCGGCCCACTGTTGGTTATCATCCACCTCCCCGGCGGTCAGGTGGCTGCTGGCTACCAGGGGAATGTCACCGGCCGTGCCCGCGCGCACACCCTCCTCCCCACTGCTGGCTGCCAATGGCGCTACACCTCCCGTCACCTTTGGCCCGCTGGCCGGCGTGGGCAAGGGCACGGCGTCACCCTCGCTGCCTCTGGAAAGGGGGGAATCGCCTGGCGCATCAATCTCCGGCGCAATCGTCACCGTTTCCACCACTACCCGCGTCACTTCAATTTCCTGTACCTGCCCTTCTACCTCCACCGTTTCGACCACCGTCTCCGTGACCACGCGAGTTACTTCCACCACCTGTGGCTGGCGCTGTGAACAGGCGGCCAGCGTAAGCAGCCCCGCCATGACAAACCAGAAACCCCACCAACTCACTTTTTTCCAGCGCATTAGATTTCCTCTCAATTATCGGTTGATGCTTCCGTAACGAGAGTGGTAACGGCCGTGCCTAAATCGTCCGGCGTTGGCGCATCAGGCAGCAGCAGCACACGGCCGTCCCCCGCCGCCGCCACCTCTGCCCAATCAGCCGACTGGTCCGTTTGCAAGATGTAGAGGCGCATGTTTTGGGCAACGACCGTGGCCGCCAACGTTATCATCTCCTCATCCGGCAGCGCCCCATCCACCACCAATAGAATCAGCCGGGGGGCGCTGTCTGGCCGCCAGCCGGGTAATTGCAGCCCGGCGGCCAACGCTGTGGGCAATGTAAACGGTGTTTGGGATTGCGTTGCCGGGGCAGTGAGTACGGCCGTGAAATCAACCGCTCCCTCGGAAAAATCAAAAACGCCATTTTGTCCGGCATCACCGTACAGAGCCAGCGCCAGCCGGGCCTGGGGGAACGCGGCTTGATCGATCACGGTATCCATGTCTTCGGCCGTCAACATCGCCGATGGAGCAATCAGGAGAATGTCCGGCGTCAGGGTAGCGGCATTGGTGCGGGTGGGCAAGGCTTTCGCCCCGGTGATAGGCGTGGGCAGCAGATCGCCTATTTTTTCACTGCCCGTGGCTTCCACGTCGGTGGCCGCTTCCGACTGCGCCTCTTGTTCTGATACTGCCCCGCCACAAGCCGCCAGGCCCAGGAGCAGGCATAGGGTCACGGCCGTGAGCCGACCAATATCTCTTCTTATACCAATCCGCATCATACCCTCCATCATACAAGATGTTTTCTAAACGCTCATATAGTCCTGTCAGTTCCCCCAGC
>JAHBVI010000288.1 GCA_019637635.1 Anaerolineae bacterium | reverse complement strand
GCCTGGCCCACCGACACCCCGCCGCCGCCACCCCCCACCGAGCCGCCGCCGCTGGTGACGAGTACGCCTTCGCCATAATGTAATTGGGTAATTTGGTAATTGAGTAATTGATTGGAGAACCATTTATCCAATTACCCAAACACTCAATTACTTCCACAAGTCCCATGTACACCACCCTCATCCCCCCCGAAGAATTACAACGCCATCTGGTTGATCCCGATTGGGTAATTGTGGATTGCCGCTTTGAACTGGCAGATACGGGCGTGGGCCGCCGCCAGTATGCCGCCGGGCATATTCCGGGAGCGTTGTATGCCCACCTGGACGAGGATTTGAGCGGGCCGCCGGTAACGGACAACGGCCGTCACCCACTGCCTACCCCCGCAGCCATGACCGCCCTGTTTGGCCGGTTGGGAATTGATGATCGTAAGCAGGTGGTGGTGTATGACGCCGGAAACGGGGCGTATGCGGCGCGCTTGTGGTGGATGTTGCACTATATGGGGCATGGGGCGACGGCCGTGCTGGATGGCGGTTGGGCAGCGTGGCAGGCAGCCGGATTGCCGGCCAGCCAGGAGGTAGCGGTGGGGCGCACGGCCGTATTCACCGGCGCGCCCCGGTCCGATTGGCTGGTACAAATGGCCGATGTGCCCGGTGTATCGCTGCTGGTAGATTCCCGCGGCCCGGCCCGTTATCGCGGCGAGATTGAGCCGATTGACAAGAAAGCGGGACATATTCCAGGGGCGGTGAACTATTTTTATGAGCAGAATTGGGGGGCGAACGGCCGTTATCTGCCCGCCGACCAATTACGAGCAAGATTTCAGGCATTGTTGGGGGAAACTTCCCCGGATGAGGCTGTGTTTTATTGCGGTTCCGGGGTGAGCGCCTGCGTGAACATTTTAGCGATGGCACATAGTGGGTTGGGGTACGGCCGTCTCTACGTTGGTTCCTGGAGTGAATGGAGCCGCCGGGAGGAGAATCCGGTGGCTATTGGTGATAATCGGTAATCCGTAATCCGTAATCCGTAATCCGTAATCCGATTACGGACAACGGCTTACGGGCTTCGGCTCATGGGCATTATTCCACCAGGACGGCGCCGGTGAGTTCAGGTAAATGAAAATTGGGCGGCCATTGGGTATCTTTGTTGTAACGCGCTTCTCTTAAATCTGTGCCTGACAGCGTGGCGCTGCTCAGATCACACCCCCGTAAATCAGTAAAATGCAGTCGGGCTTTGCTGAAGTTACAATCTTTCAAGTTCGCGCCTTGCAAGCTGACTTTTCCCAGGTAGGCTTCCGTCAGGTCAGCCTTTTCCAGGTTGGCTCTTTTGAGCGAGGCCATAAATAGTTTGGCTTTTTTCAGAGAAGCGTTGCTCAGGTTTGCCTCTACCAGTGTCGCTCTTTCCAATGACGTGCCATCCAGTGTGGCCTTTTCCAGATTTGCCTTTTTCAGATTGACATCGTTCATTTTTGCGCCGCTGAGGTTAATGCCGCTTAAGTCCATCTTCGAGAGATTCTCGCCATTGAGAATAATACGGTCTGAGCCAACGACGCCGGCTGTTTTTTCAATCTTCTCGCGCCGGCTGTTGCGTTTTCTCTGGTCTTTTTGCTCTGGGGTTTCCACGGGTATACCCGGTACGTGTGGTGGCAAGGCGGTGCTTTCGGTTGGCGGAACTTCTGAACTCATGCTGGTTTCCTCGGTGATGTGATGGTCAATTTTTATCACGAGTGGGGTGGTTGTGGCAAACAATGGCAGGCTACAAT
>JAHBVI010000287.1 GCA_019637635.1 Anaerolineae bacterium | reverse complement strand
CACCATGATCCGCAGCGCCATGCGGCGGCGGCGGGAATGGTAATTGAGTAATTGGGTAATTGGGTAATTGCGTAATTACCCAATTACCCAATTACCCCAAAAGTATGGTTCCAAAACTTTCGATCCAAAACGTTTCGTTTGATTATGGCGATGGCACGACGGCGCTGCGGGGCGTGAGCCTGGATATTATGCCCCATGAGTTGTTTGTGCTGTTTGGGCCGTCGCGCAGCGGTAAGTCTACGCTGCTGCGGCTGCTCAATCGGTTGTCGGATTTGCAGTCGGGGGGAGAGATGCACGGCCGTATCCTCTTTGACGGGCAGGATATTTTTGCGCGGGGCACGGACGTGTTTGACCTGCGGCGGCGCATTGGCATGGTCTTTGCCGTGCCTACCCCCCTGCCCGGCAGCATCTATGAAAACCTGACCTATGGCCTGAAAATGGCCGGCATCAAAGACCGCCGCGTGTTGGATGAACGGGTGGCCCGCTCCTTGCAGCAGGCGGCGCTGTGGGAGGAGGTGAAAGACCGCCTGGCCGACTCCGCCTTTGCCCTTTCCGGTGGCCAGAAACAGCGGCTCTGCCTGGCGCGCAGCCTGGCGCTGGAGCCGGAAATTGTGCTGCTAGACAATCCCACCTCTGGTCTTGACCCCATTTCCACCTCCATTGTGGAGGAGTCGCTGTATGAACTCAAACAGCAATACACCATTGTCATGGTGCCCCACAGTATGCAGCAGGCGGCGCGGGTGGCCGACCGGGCCGCTTTTATACTCGACGGCGAAGTGGTGGAGATTGGCCCGCAGCGTGAACTATTCGTTTACCCCAAAGACAAGCGCACCGAGGATTATGTGACGGGGCGGTTTGGGTAAATGGGGATAAGAGATTGGAGATTAGAGATTGGAGATGGAGCAATCTCTAATCTCCAGTCTCCAATCTCCAATCTCAGAACTTATGGAAAACAAACTCGAAATCCAAAACTTCAGCTTCTATTACGGCAATTTCCAGGCGCTCATTAACCTGAATTTGCCCATTCGCCGTAATCAGATTACGGCGCTGATTGGGCCGTCGGGTTGTGGCAAATCTACCTTTTTGCGGGCGTTGAACCGGATGAATGACACCATCAAGGGAGCACGGGCTGAGGGGGATGTGCTGCTGGATGGCAAAAATATCTATGACCCGGATGTGGACGTGGTGCAGTTGCGGCAGCGGGTGGGCATGGTGTTCCAACGGCCGAACCCGTTCCCGCAATCCATTTACAACAATGTGGCTTATGGGCCGCGGGTGTTGGGGTTGGCCGGGCGCAACGGCCGTCTGGATGAGATCGTGGAGCAAAGTTTACGTGACGCGGCGCTGTGGGAGGATGTGAAAGACCGGCTGGAATCCCCCGCCCAGGCGCTCAATCCGGGGCAGCAGCAGCGGCTGTGCATCGCCCGCACCATTGCCGTGAAGCCGGAAGTGGTGTTGATGGACGAACCCTGTTCGGCGCTAGACCCGGTAGCGACGCTGAAAATTGAAGAACTGATGCAGCAGTTGGCGGCCGATTACACGATTGTTATTGTCACCCACAGCATGGAGCAGGCGGCGCGGGCTTCCCACTGGACGGGATTCTTCTGGCTGGGGGAACTGGTGGAATACGGCCGTACCGCCGACCTCTTCACCAACCCGGAAAAAGAATTAACCGAAGCATATATTACGGGGCGGCAGGGGTAGGGCGTAAACCGTAATTCGTAATCCGTAATTCGTAAACCGTAATTCGTAAACCGTAATCCGACATCGGTTTACGGATTACGGTTTAC
>JAHBVI010000286.1 GCA_019637635.1 Anaerolineae bacterium | reverse complement strand
CGCAGCCTGACCTGGCTGCCGGTGGTGCCGCCGGGCGCATTTGCCCAGATTGCCTTGCCGCTGCGGGTGGAAACGGCCGACGTGCAAAACCCGGAACAGGTGGTCACGGCCGTACTCAAGTTCAACAACGCCCAGGAAACCATCACCGCCCCGTTTTGGGCCGGTATCCCGCCGCAAATCAGCGGCATCCTCAGCCCGCCGCAAGTGTCTGTGGGGCAGCCATTCCAACTGCGCGCCCAATTGAGCGGTTCTGGCCCATTTAGCCAGGAGTGGGATTTGGGCGACGGCCGTGTCCTCAAAGTCATCGATCCCGTCATCCTCTATTCCCAACCGGGCATTTACGAAGTGCGGCTGCAAGCCAGCAACCCCATCGCCAGCGCCGCCCAAACCCGGCTCATCACCGTCGTGCCCCATCCCGCCGCCCAATTTACGCTGGATGACATGACACCCGGCGTGGGCCAAACCGTCACCTTCATCAGCCAGAGCGGGGGACAGCAGCCACTGCAATATGCCTGGGAATTTGGCGACGGCGTTACCAGCACGGAGGCCAATCCACAGCACCAATACAACGGCCTGGGCACGTACCAGGTGCATTTGCGGGTGTGGAATCAATACGGCCAATCGGACGCCTATTGGCCGGTGACGGTGGGGCAGTTGCCCACCGCCGACATCGTTGCGCCGGAGAGCATCCCCGCCGGGCAATGGTTTAACGTGCAGGGGATTGGCGACGCCTCGGTGCAGCGGTTTGAGTGGGATATGGGCGACGGCCGTTACCACGAGGGCGCGACCATTAACCACCTTTATACCCGCACCGGCGACTACTACATCACCATGATCGCCGTGAATGAATTTGGGGCCACGCAGATGGGGCGCTGGATTCACGTAGACCCCGGCTTGCTGCGACTTTATTTGCCCTATATTGCCAATGGGGGTGGGGAAGTGACGGCCGTAGCTGAAGATCCACTCGCCGGTTTAGACCTGCCGCCGGTGGAACTGGCCAACCCCTTTACGCTGGCCCCGCTGGAAATTGCGCCGGGCACACCCCCGGCCGAGCAGCTTTTTGTGTATATCAACGAAGCGCGGCGGCAGTTTGGCCGTTCTCCCCTGACCAACGTCTCGTCGCTGAATGCCGCTGCCCAAAACCACGCCGCCGACATGGCCGCCTATGGTTACACCGCTCACACCGGCTCTGATGGCTCTGTGCCCGCCGAACGTTTTATCTGGCATGGTTACGGCGCCGGTTACGCCGGGGAGACGACGGCCTGGGGGTTTGAAGAGGCGCGGCAGGCGGTGGAGTTTTGGGTGAACAGCCCCAGCCACCGGGCGATTTTGCTCAATGAAGCGGCGACAGATGTGGGCGTGGGCTATGTTAGCAATTTTAACGCCCCCAACGTCTGGTACTGGTCGGCCGAATTTGGCAATGCCTTTGGCGCCCGCCCGGTTCCAACCGTGCGCCTGCAAGAACCGGCACATAATACCGAGGCGCTGGTAACTACGGCCGTGACCTACGCCTGGAACTGGCCGATGGCTTTGACGGGCAATCAACGCTTTGTGTTGTATCTGCACACCCAACAAGGCTCATTCCCCCTTGCTGAACTAAGCCAGCCCACGCACGGCACGTATTACGCCGTTACCTTGACGGCGGATGCTTTCACTACCGGCAGCAGTCGCTTGCAGGTTTTACCGGGGCGGTATGAGTGGCAGGTGCGGTTGGAAGAGGGTGGCGTATTGGCCGAGGGGGAACGGCGCTCTATCGCCTTCCTGGAAGACCCCAACGCGCCGACCGCCACGCCCACACCCACAGAAACGGGCACGGCCGTGCCGCCCACCCCCACCGTACCCACCCCCCCCCCCCCCCCCGCCCGGC
>JAHBVI010000285.1 GCA_019637635.1 Anaerolineae bacterium | reverse complement strand
CCTCAGAAACAATAACTTGTTTCTGCCTTGGGGTATGTGTGCCCCGCGATCATGGGGCATTGTTAATGTCCGATCAGTCGCTGAGTTGCTCTCAGCGCGTTTTCACTTTTCTAAATGTGAATACCCAATAATCTCATAATAATGTCTGCCTAATTTGTCACCCGGCGATACAATCAGCCTATGCAACGTTGGCTGGTGTTTGGGATTGTGCTGCTTTTTTTGGGGCTGATTGGGCTGGGAATTATTCGCCAGGAAATGGAGGGCGCCGTCCGGCCAACAGCCACTTCACCGCCGCCCGGCGCCGGCGCGCCTGCTCTATCCACCACGTTTGCCCTTGCCTTACAGCCCGCTGTCACCCTCACGCCGGTCATGCTAACGGTGGTGGTGGGCAACCCGACTGCGCCCCATGAAAGCGCCGCCAACACCCACACCGTCCAGGCCGGTGAAACGCTCTTTCGTATTGCCCAACAGTACGGCGTAACGCTGGATGTCCTGGCCGCTGCCAACCAGATCGCCAACCCCAGCCTGATACACGCCGGACAACTCCTGGTCATCCCTGTAACTGTCGCCCCCATTCCTGAAACGGCCGTCGCCGCCTTGCCGCCGGAAGCGCCCACTGCTACTGCGGAATCCACCGCCATACCCGAACCGGCCACCCCTGCTGCTGACCCGGTTGCCTATCTGAACGGGGTTTCCTTATCCAGCATTATCGTTTTGCCGGAAAATGTGATTGCCCAGGCGCGGGCCATTTTTGCCCAGGGGCAGGCCTACGGCCGTAACCCCCATGCCTATTCCAAAGTGGGTGACAGTACCATCCAAAACCCCTATTTTATGGCCCGCTTTGATGAACCCGGGGGGTATAACCTGGGGCCATACGCCTATTTGCAGCCCGCCGTAGACTATTTTGCCGGGTCTCACGGCCGTGAGGGAACGGCCGTGCGCAAAGGATTCCATTCCTGGACCGTAACCGATCCCCTTTGGGCGGATAAGGCCATTTGCCAGGCCAATGAAACCCCCATCGCCTGCGAAATTCGGCTGCACAATCCGGCCATCATCATCATCCGCCTGGGGTCAAATGACGCCGGTGTGCCCCAGATGTTTAACCAGAATGTGCGCCAGATTGTGGAACTGGCCATAGCCAGCGGCGTCATCCCCGTCATCGGCACCAAAGCCGACCGTTTTGAAGGCAGCAATACCAATAACGACATCTTGCGCCAGATCGCCGCCGATTACCAACTGCCGCTGTGGGATTTTGACGTGGCGGCACAGATGATTCCGGGGCGTGGTCTGGATGTGGATAATGTGCATCTGACCACCTTTTATGCCCATGACTACGGCTCACCGGTGGCCTTTCAGCGCGGGCATGGTGTCCACAATCTGACGGCGCTGATGATGTTGCAGGCGTTGCTGGATGAGGTTATTTTACCGGGTAATTAGGTTGCTTTGGATGATTGGTATATGAGTTGGAAAAACGTTGTCTTAATGGTTGGTATCTTGTGTGTGGGGGGATTGGCGGCTTGCGCGGCGCCGACGGCCGTCCCGACGGCCGTGCCCACACTTTCAATTGTGCCCGCGACGGTGACGCCGCTGGCAACGGCTGTGGTGGAGAGTGCGGCCGTACCGACGCCTGTGGATACGGCCGTGGCCACGGCTACCGCAACAGCCACGGCTACCGCCGCCCCCTCTTTGCCGCCGACCAACACCCCTCTCCCATCTGTGGCCCCCACCGCCACCGATACACCGACGGCCACCCCCACGCCCTTGCCCCCGCTCAATGGCCTGACCATTCAGGACATCCTGATTATGGACGAGGCCACGGCCGCCAACGCCCGCCAGATTTTCGCCAATGGGCAGCAGTGGGGGCGTGACCCGCGCGCTTACTCCGTTTTGGGTGACAGCACGGTGATGACGCCGCACATGCTG
>JAHBVI010000284.1 GCA_019637635.1 Anaerolineae bacterium | reverse complement strand
AGGGCGATATAGCTGCCGCTGGTTAACGGGCTGCTGTCCGTCCAGCTTAACACCTGTGTGCCGTTCCGCCACACCGTGATCGTGCCACTGCTGTATGTTACCCGATACTGGTATGTCTGCCCGTTGCTGGCCGGTAAGCTGACCGTTGCTTTGGCCGGGGAAAGGGTGTTCGCCACGCTCTCGTGGATGCGCATAGAGGTGGCGTCTTGCCACACCAGGTAGCTATTGCCGTGGTTGGTATCGGCGGCGGTGCTGGCCATGAAGTGCAGCCCGCCGGCCGTACTGCCGCTGTTAAACGTCGCCTGCCATTCGTAGGCCATGGCCCCGGATTGGGTCAGGGCATAGCTGCTGTTGGTGGCATTATTAGCCGTGTTCGTCTGCCGGTAAGCGTAGCCGGCGCCCGTATTTTGCATACTCCAACTGCCGCTGTGCGCCGTCCAGCCTGTGCTGTTGCCATCATCGTAGTTTTCCGCCAGCCCCAGCCCCAATTCCCGTTGGGCAATGGTCTGCCCACCCAGGCTGTAGGTGACGCGCTTCATTGTCACCGGGCCGTTGACTTCCACCTCAAAACCGGGGAAGGGGTAGTAAATGGTTTTGCCGGACGGCTCTACGGTCTTCATGCGCTGCCCGTCGGCGTCGTAAACAAAGGTGGTGGTACCGCCGCCGCCGCTCTTGACGACGCTGGTGAGCCGGTTTTCCACGTTAAAGTTTTGGGTGTAGGTGACGCCGCCTTCGACTCGTTTGGTCATATTCCCGTTACCGTCGTAATAGAAATAGTTCGCTCCAATCTGTTTGACGGCATGGGGCAGGGTGTAGGTGGTGGGATGGCCGGGGCAACCGGTCGCGTGGCAGGTGACGTAGTTATAGACGCTGCCGCCGCCAAAACTGCTGATATTGCCAATTTCGTTGTAATCGTAATCGTTGGCTTCGCCAGTGTAGCTGTACTGCCCCACACCCACTGCATCGGTATAGGCAGTCTCCAGCCGGTTGCGATGGTCATAGCTGAACCACTGCACCTGGTTGTCATTCAGGTAGTCACGGATGGCGTTTACATTCCCGGCGGGATCAAAAGAATAGCGTATGTCCAGCCGTTGGTCGGTGGCGGGCAGCCCTTTGTTGACTTCCAGGCAGCGCGCAGAGGCATCCGGCGCGGTGCAGATGCGCCAGAGGTAGCCGTATTGCCCCCAGGTGGCGTCATACTGGTCATTTTGGGCAAAAGGCTGGTAGCCCAGGTAGCCGTAGTATGTCTTGAGGCCGTTGCCCAAATCCAGAAGTTTCATCTGCCCCATGCGGTTGTATTGGGCGGTGTCTACGTAGGTGTTGCTGCCGCTCAGGTAGTTCGGCAGCCCCTGGTTGTTGTAGGTGGTCGTCACCGTTTCGTCGTTGGGGTAGGTCTGGCTCGTGAGCCGGTCCAGGTCGTCGTAGCCGTAGCTCATGGTGTAGGCGGCGGGCGCGCCGGTGAGGGTGCGGGTTTCGCTGCTGAGCCGGCCGCGGCTGTCATAGCTGAAGGTGTGGCTGCCGGAAGCGTCGGCCACGCTGATGAGCCGGCCCAGATTGGAATTGGCAGCCGATGTGCCATAACTATAGGCGGCCAGTTGGGTATCATTGGTCTGGCAACCATTGTTGTTACTATCATGCCGCTTGTAGGTCAGCCGGTCGAGGCTGTCGTAGGTGAAACAGAGGCGGGCCAGGTTGGCGTCCCGCTGTTCGGTCAGGTTGCCGGCCGCATTGTATTCATACGTCCAGACGCCCATGTCGGGGTCGTTCATGCTGGTCTTTCGGCCAAACCCATCATACCCCATCGTCGTCTGCGCCAGCCAGGTGGTGGATTACAGATCATGCAGCACAGTTGAACAGCTCCGGTTGGCTGACCGGCGGCTCCACACAACTGGGGTGGGATTGTAGTGGGGTGGGCTACGGCCGTCAA
>JAHBVI010000283.1 GCA_019637635.1 Anaerolineae bacterium | reverse complement strand
ACGCACCTGCTCAGATTTGCCCTGATAACGAATGGTCAACTGAAACTGTTCTTCTGAAGCCAGCGGTTGGGGCAACGTGATAACTAACTTGCCCTCTTCGCGGCGAAAATTAGCGGGCTGCCCATTCACCAGCAGTTCGTCAATCTCAAAACCGACAAAGTCCAGCGACAGTTCGCCCAGGTCGTCCAGCGCCACCGCCGCATCAATAACGGCCGTGCCCGCCAGTTCGTAAGGGCGGGCGGGGTCCAGCGCCACCCGCAGGGTGTAACGTAAAACGTCATAGCCGGTGTTACCCAGTTCCGGCGCATAGGGGTCGCCGATGGAGCGTTCCCCGGCGACCAGGTGGGTGGTCACGGCCGTGTCTGGGGCTACACCTGCACTGAGCGCAGACGAAGTGGCCGTATGAGCAGGTGTGGGCGCTACGGCCGTAGCCGTCGGCGTCGCCAGCGTCGCCGGATCCGCTTCCACAATCGTCCTATCCACCAGACCACAGCCCAGCAGCAGCGACAAAATCAGCGCCAACCCTACCAGTTTAATGTTTGCCATAAGAGCCTCTCTTTTTGCTTGCATTTTTGTTCTCCTCTCGCCATACTCACCCCAATTTGAACCGTTTTACGCTAGTAGGCAACTAAAAGATGAGATTGGAGATTGGAGATTACCGACCTTTAATCTCCAATCTCCAATCTCTAATCTCTAATCTCCACGGAGAACGATCCTTGACCGAAAACCCCAAACTCCGCCCGCTCGACTACCAACCGGTTTACCACCTGGGCCAGCAAATGTGGTATTTGCATGACCCCCTGCAATTGACCCATTATCAGTTGGTAATGCCCCCCGCGCTGGCGCAAATGTTGTTGTTTATGGATGGCTCGCGCGACGCTGCCCAAATCCATCAGGCATTATGTCAACATTTAGGCGTGGAATTGGAGGCGGCGGTGGTTCTGGATGCCCTGGCGCAGATGGATGAGGCCTGCCTGCTGGACAATGCCCGCTCGCAACAACGGTTGGCGGCGGCGCGAGGCGAATACCGCGCCCAACCGTACCGCCCCCCGGCCCTGGCAAAGACCAGCTACCCGGAGCAGCCCACCCGCCTCAGCGCCCTGTTTGCGGAGTACGGCCGTGCTGATAACCTCAACGGCTGGCAGCCCTGGCACGGCCGTGGCCTCATCTCGCCGCACATTGACTACCCACGCGGCGGCCCCGTCTACGCCAAAGTGTGGCAGCGCGCCCGCCAGGCCGTGCTGGACGCCGACCTGGTCATCATCTTTGGTACCGACCACAAAGGCGGTCTGGGCACCTTTACCCTCACCCGCCAGCATTACGCCACCCCCTACGGCGTCATCCCCACCGACCTGGAACTGGTAGACCGGCTGGCCGCAGCCATCGGCCCGGAAAAAGCGTTCGCCGAAGAGCTGCACCACCGCAACGAACATTCCATTGAGCTATCGGCCGTGTGGCTGCATCACATGTACCATCAGACCGGCGTTACCCCCAAACCGCTGCTGCCGGTGCTGGTCGGCTCGTTCCACCACTTCATGATGAACGGCCACCACCCGGCGCAAGACGATCTGCTGCTGACGGCGCTGGAGACCTTAAAACGGGAGACCGCCGGGCGCAAAGTGCTGGCCATTGCTTCCGTAGATTTTGCCCATGTGGGACCGGCGTTTGGCGATGAATTTGTGATGGATGACGGCCGTCGCGCCGCCCTGCGCCAGGCAGATGACCGGCTGGTGCAGGCCATCATTCGGGGGGATGCAGCTGGTTTTTATGAGCAGATCACGGCCGTGCAAGACCAAAACCGCATCTGCGGCTTTTCGCCCATTTACCTGCTGCTGCAATATCTGGGCAGCACCGAAGGCGTGCAGGTGGCCTACGACCACTGCCCCGCCGACGCCCAAAACCACTCGCTGGTTTCCATTGCCGGGGTGTTGTTGGAATGATGGCGTAGTGCCAGGCAAGGGGCAGATAGGCTCTGGTTAAC
>JAHBVI010000282.1 GCA_019637635.1 Anaerolineae bacterium | reverse complement strand
AGGCCTTGCGCCGCCGCTTCCTCGTAACCGGTGGTGCCGTTGATCTGGCCGGCGAAGAACAGGCCGCGGATGGCCTTTGTCTGCAGCGATGAAGTGAGGCCGCGTGGGTCGAAGTAGTCGTATTCGATGGCATACCCTGGCCGCAGGATGTGGGCGTTCTCGAGGCCGGGGATGGATTGCACCAGGGCCAGCTGCACATCGAACGGCAGGCTGGTCGAAATGCCGTTCGGATAGATCTCGTGTGTCGTCAGCCCTTCCGGTTCAAGGAAGATCTGGTGGCTGGACTTGTCGGCGAAGCGGTGGATCTTGTCCTCGATGGAAGGGCAATAGCGAGGGCCCACTCCTTCGATGACCCCCGTGAACATTGGAGAACGATCCAACCCACTGCGAATGATGTCATGTGTCTTGCTGTTGGTGTGGGTGATCCAGCAGGGCAGCTGCCGCGGGTGCTGGGCGGCATCGCCGATAAATGAGAACGCTGGCGCCGGGTCATCGCCCGGCTGTACCGCCATTGCGGAAAAGTCGATGCTGCGGCCGTCCAGGCGCGGCGGCGTGCCGGTCTTGAGGCGCCCCGCAGGCAGCTTGAGTTCGCGCAGGCGAGCCGCCAGGCTGACCGCTGGCGGATCACCCATGCGTCCGGCCTGATAGTGATCGAGACCAACATGGATCAGGCCTGCCAGGAAGGTGCCGGCAGTGAGCACCACCGCCTCGGCCTCGAAACGCAGGCCGAGCTGGGTAACGACACCGGTGACGCGGTCGCCAGTGACCGACAGGTCGTCCACGGCCTGCTGGAACAGGGTCAGGTTGGGCTGATTTTCCAGGCGGCTGCGGATCGCCGCCTTGTACAACAAGCGATCTGCCTGCGCGCGCGTGGCGCGCACTGCCGGGCCTTTGCTTGAATTGAGGATGCGGAACTGGATGCCCGCCTCGTCGGTAGCGACGGCCATGGCACCCCCCAGCGCGTCGACCTCCTTGACCAGATGGCCTTTGCCGATGCCGCCGATGGAGGGGTTGCAGGACATCGCCCCCAGCGTTTCGAGGTTGTGCGTCAGCAGCAGCGTGCGACAACCTGCCCGGGCCGCGGCGAGGGCCGCTTCGGTGCCGGCATGGCCGCCACCGATGATGATGACATCATAGCGCGTGGGAATTAGCATGGGTCAGAGAACGCTGCGGAGAGGCGCAATGATACGCGAGGATCACGCAAATTGACAGGGTGACGTTTCACGTGAAACGTCACCCAATATATCAATGTATATTCAGTTGCTTATCTGATTCTTGTGCAGCTTGGCTTTGCAGCATCAATCAGTAAAAAGTGTCCCAGCCGAATTTCATGATGAGCACCCCCGCCACTACAAGGAATACACGTCGCACAAAACCCGCTCCGTGCCGGATGGCCAGGTGCGAGCCGACCAGGGATCCGCTGACGTTGAAAACAGCCATGGCCAATCCCGTGGCCAACAGAACATGGGCGCTTGCTCCAAAGTACAGCAAGGCCGCCAGATTGGTGGCAGCGTTGACGATCTTGGCCGATACCGATGCGCGCAGGAAATCCAGCCCGAAAAAACGGACAAACATGAATATCAGAAAACTTCCGGTACCCGGCCCAAAGAAACCGTCGTAAAAACCGATTACCCCACCAAACCCTGCCGCCAGAAACATGTCCTTCCTGCCATGAAACCGGCGCTGATCCACGGCACCCAGATTCTTCCGTGCATAGGTGTAGGCGGTGACGGCTATCAGCAATACGAGGACAAGCGGGCGAAGCCACTCCCTAGGCATCAGGGAAACGGCCATGGCTCCGAAATAGGACAGGATGAATGCAGCAATGGCCGCCGGCAAAGCGGCCCGCCAAGGTACGTCGATGCGCCGTGCGTAGCGGACAGCTGCGCTGGCGGTGCCAAATATGCTGGCCAGCTTGTTGGTGCCAAAAAGGGTAGCGGGAGCAGCTTCGGGCAGGACGCTGAATAACGCGGGTATCTGGATCAGT
>JAHBVI010000281.1 GCA_019637635.1 Anaerolineae bacterium | reverse complement strand
GTGGCTCTTTCGTCCAGGTAGGCAAGGTTTCCTCTACCGGAGGGAGCATTTTACTGTCGAGTTCAACAATTGATGCTAGTGGCGATGATGGCGTTTTAAGCACGGCCAATGGTTCGGGCTCCAACGTCACACTCATTGCCCTCGCGAACAAAAGTGGTGACAAGGGCGTTGTGAATGTAGGGACAATTAACACATTCGGTTTTGGCAGTGGAAATAACGGTTCTGTTTCTGTTATCGCTGGTGGACAAAATGCAGTTGCGATCTCAACGGGCACCATTATAGAGGGAACCGGCACCGGATCCGTAGGCTCTGTGAGCCTGATCAATGCCCAGGCGCAGCTCAAGCTCACGTTCGATAGCACGGGGAACTACTCCGGTTCGGATATCAAGGTATCCAAAAAACTGGCATCTGGAGGTATCAGCTTGGGCACAGCCGTAACGCTGGGCGGCGATTTGACGATGCTGACCGGTGGAACTGCATCTATTTCTGGGGGTGGGGCATCGCTCAATGCGTTAGATGATGGAAAGAAGGGAGGAGACCTTTTGATCACCGCAGGCGATGTTTCAATTACAGGAACGGTCGTCACAAATGGCTCCAACGGGTCAATAGGCAGCACTGCAGGCGAGGCAGGTGGAGATGCTCAAGATGCCGGAGATATTCGTATAACGGCGACTTCAGGAGGTATCAACGCCTCGGCCGGGACACTCATAGCTATTGGTGGCACAGGTGGTGCGGGCGCCACTGGCGCAGGTGCCGCGCCTCAGATTGGCGGTGCTGGTGGTCGCGGTGGCAACGCTGGCAGCGTCTTACTGGAAGCCGCTGGCGACATATTCGTAGGAGCCGCAATCAGTATAGCTGGTGAGGGTGGGAATGGCGGCAATGGCAGCCCGGGAATAGACAATGTACCTGGCACCGCAGGTGGTGCAGGTGGCGCTGGCGGCGCAGGCGGCGCCGGCGTGGAAGTATCGATTGTCTCCAACGGCGGGACACTTACCAGCTCCACGGTAATCGCACAAGGAGCAAAGGGCGGGAACGGTGGTCATGGCGGAGACGGTGGCACGGGTCTCAGTAGTGAGGGCGGTGCTGGCGGCGTTGGTGGTGTCGGCGGAATTGGCGGTATAGGCGGCTCTGTAGTGTTGGAAACTTCCGGGCCCGGAAATATTTCCTCGGGAGTTGTGATCTCGCAAGGCGGTTTTGGTGGTATCGGCGGTAACGGAGGAACCTCCGGCGACTCTGCCAACGGACTCGGAAGTGATGGAGGACAAGGCGGGTCGGGAGCCGCCGGCGGCGCGTCCAGGGACATTACCATCACTGCGGGTACCGGAACGATATCTTTCGGTGGCGGCGCGCTCTCGATAGCTGGTGATGGCGGTGCGGGCGGTACTGGTGGAGGAGGCGGAGTCAACTCTCCTTCCGGCGATGCCGGTGATGGAGGTTCCGGAGGACTCGGTGGAGCCGGCGCTGGAAGCGGCGTCGTCACCATCACGACCTCCAAGAAAGGGGGGGCAATAACTGGCGGTGGCAACATTGTCTCCAGCGGCGGTGGTTCCGGACGTGGCGGCGATGGTGGCGCAGGTGGGGACGCTGGCAGTGGTAACGCCGGAAATGGCGGCAGAGGTGGCGACTCTCTGCAAGGTGGTCCGAACGGTTCCATAATTCTTTCCAGCCAAAATATAAACTTCACTGGCGCCGTCAACGCGGGGCGTGTTGCTTCACAGTCAGGTAATGGTGGCGCAGGTGGTGCTGGTGGTGTGAGCGACAGTGCGGTGAGCGGTAATGGTGGTGACGGCGGTAATGCTGGAGCGTCTAGCGCCGGAGGCACGATAACAGTTACCGGTGGCGCGATAAATATTATGAACCTGTTTGCCGCCACTTCATCTGCTGGAAGTGGCGGTGCGGGTGGATCGGCTACGGATAGTACCGGTGACCCAACGAGCTCCGGTGACGGTGGCGCGGGGGGTAACGGTGGCGATGCTCAAGTGGCTGGAACAATCAAGATTTCCGCTTCCTCCTTTCAAGCGTTAAG
>JAHBVI010000280.1 GCA_019637635.1 Anaerolineae bacterium | reverse complement strand
TGAGCAGGTTGCCGTTTTTGTCATAGATGTTAAACATGGTGGCGTTAACCATTTGCACGTAATGGTTGGGGCCAACATCGCCGATGGTGTCCGGCGGGGAGCAACCACAGAAGTTGTCTACGCCTTCAAAGGTGAGGGTGGGGGTGGGGGTACGGCCGTTATTAGTCGCCCCAATTTGCAGCAAGGGATCCATTGGCCCGCTCACGTTGGGAAAATCCAGCGGAAAGTTAACAAATGGATTCTGTCGTGGGTTGAGTTCTCTTTCCAATTTGGGTTCTGGTTGGGCGATGGGCAGTTCCCGTACCGGGCGGCTCAGTTGCGGCGGCGCGGATTCGATGACCAGTGGCCCTTCTGTGGTTGCCGAAGTTGAGGTATTGCCCACTAATTGGCGACCAGAAGGCCCACGACTGACAGCAGTAGTGGCAGTGGTACGGCCGTCGTTCATTGCCCAGCCTATCACCAATATCCAGGCTACAAACAGCAATAAGATTTTCATACCAGGTTTCATATTCAAATATCTCCCATGATTGTTTCCGCCCCCGAACCAGCTCGTAAAGCATAACGTGATGGCCATGTTTTCTCAAGTGGCAAATTGGCGAATTAGTGACCAAACTTGACACACCGTGTCATAAATTTGCAGTACAATCCGGCATATATCGGGAGGCTGATAATGAACATACTGGATTTCTATCGTCAGTTGGGACCAAACAGCGACCCCGGTCCATATGGGTGGATGCTGAATGATTTGCCCGACTCTTTGCCGACGTTGTGTGAGTTGGTGAAGCGCCAGTTGATCCATCCCAGCCAGCGTAAGGAATTTCGAGGCGCGTTGCCGCCTGGTGGGCAGAATGAAGATGCCCGGTTCACGGCCGTGCCCCAGATGTTGGCGGCGCTGCATAAACGCAATGAGGCCGGGTTGGTCATGTCACGGCCGTCGCGCCAGCGACTCATCGTTTCCTGCCGATACCATGCCCTGCTGTTGGCCGCCATCTTGAAACATCGCGGCGTCCCGGCGCGGCTGCGGGTTGGTTTTGCCGAATACGTGTCTGACCGCAAGGGGAAGTACGTGGATCATTGGATTTGTGAAGTGTGGTCAGACGCAGAAGGCCGGTGGCTGCTGATTGACCCGGACACAAAGATGGTAGACATCCCCCGACCTGATTTTAAGATGGCGGGGGACGTATGGCTGTCGGCGCGGCAGGGCTTTACCTACCCCTCGCTCTATGGTGTGGGCCGCCGGTGGGGTTGGGAACCCATCCGGCAAAACCTGATCCATGATTTTGAAGCATGTCTGAACCTGGAGCCCGCGTATGGGGATGGCCCGCCCCTGTTTCGGGTGAAAAAGAGTGATTTGACCCAGGCGCAGGGGCAACTGCTGGACGAGATGGCGCATCTGCTGCAAGACCCAGACGTAAATTTGGAAGCTCTGATAAGGCTACAGCAAGAAAATGATCTATTGCAGCGTGAGCCGATTTACCAGGCAGCTACGGCCGTGACCACCTCCTTGCCCCCCACACAACCACTGATGGCCGAAACCGGACTTGGCCCCATCACCCTGGAACGGGCGCGCTCTGAGGATGCCAAGGCGTTGGCATTGCTTTCCTGGAAAGCGTTTGACGATGACGTGAACTATGGCGCGCCACAAAAAGGTGGCCCACCCGGTTATCGTTCCGATAAGTGGCAGGCGAAGATTATGCAGGCCGGGGATTATTACAAGGTGGTGGCGGCGAACGGCCGTATCATCGGTGGCGCGATTATTTTTCCCCAGGCCAACGGGGTGGTGGTGTTGGGGCGTATCTTCATTCAGCCAGAGGTACAGCGGCAAGGAGTGGGGGCAGCGGTCATGTGCCTGTTGGAAACTCTCTATCCGGCAGCCACACGCTGGCAGCTAGATACCCCCACCTGGAACAAACGCAACCATGCCTTCTACCAAAAAATGGGCTATACCATAATCGGCACAGCCGGGCCGGATGGTGTGCTTTTTGAAAAGGTCATACTGGCAAGAGTAACCGTTCAAACCTGACAGGTTTTTTTAGTTCAAGTTGAAACTTTGCAGGCCAAAAACCTGTCAGGTCTCCAGAG
>JAHBVI010000279.1 GCA_019637635.1 Anaerolineae bacterium | reverse complement strand
TGGACGTGTATACGATGAGTACGGCCGATCACGAATTTTGTGATTTGCGTCCCTACGTTAATCAGCATACCGTGTTTGCGTTCCAGCCACGTGCCCTGTTTGCCAGCCCTTTTGGTCGCTTGAACCAACTGCAACGATGGCATGACTTGGGAGATTTGGTAAAGCTTAATCGCCAGATTGCGGAAAAGATTGATAATGGCGCTTATGATGTGCTTTTTGTGCATACGTGCCAGTTTTCAGTTATCCCGTCCGTCCTGCAATATAGTAAGACGCCTGCTGTCTATTACCTGCATGAGCCATTTGGTCGGAAGTTTCATCGTGAAATTTCGCGGCCCTATTATCGCCCCAACCGGCTTCGTGAAGCGGTTGATTCTGTGGATCCGTTGATAAAACTTTATCAAAATCGTCTGTATGGACTGCAAAAAGAAAGCGTGAAGCGGACGCCTCTATTACTGGCAAATTCCCAATTCACGCAAAACCATATGCGACAGGAATTTTCGGTGGAGACGCCTGTTTCCCATTATGGCGTGAATTTGCAGGGCTTCCGCCCCTTGCCGGCCGAGCCGAAAGAAGATTATATTGTCTCCGTGGGGGAACTTTCACCCCGTAAGGGATTTGACTTTTTGATTGAGAGCCTGGGTCATGTACCCCCAAAAGATAGGCCTAAACTGCGTATTGCCTGCAACAGCATCATCCCGGAGGAAAGGGATTATGTGGAGTCTTTAGCCAGAGAGCGTCAGGTGGTGCTGGAAGTTGCCACGAGCCTCAATATGGAGCAGTTAGCGGTTTTGTATAATCGGGCCAGATTTTGTGTTTATGCGCCTGTTCAAGAACCGTTTGGGCTGGTGCCGGTGGAGGCGATGGCGTGTGGGATTCCGGTAATCGGGGTGCGGGAAGGTGGTGTGCAGGAAAGTGTGGTACATGGGCGGACGGGATTGTTGGTAGATCGGGACCCCCGGTTGTTCGCTGAGGCTATTACGTTTTTGCTGCACAACCCAGATGATGTGGTGGTATACGGCCGTCAGGCCAGAGAACACGTATTACAACAGTGGAGTTGGGAAAAATCAGTTGAAAAACTGGAATATTACCTGGCCGGGTGCGCCAACAGGCAAGTTGCCGGCCGCAAGTCCAGTTAACCTGTTGGATTCAATACAGGTTGTTTTTGATCTTTTGTTAAACTGAGGGAATAAAGGTATGAGTACTATTTTAGTAACCGGCGGCGCCGGGTTTATTGGTTCGCACGTTACCGAGGCGCTGCTTCAACGTGGGCATCGCGTGATTGTGTTGGATGATTTGAGCGGTGGTTTCACCGACAACGTGCCGGCTGGGGCCACATTTGTTCAGGGTAGCATCAACGATGTGCAACTGGTTGACGCCCTTTTTTACCGGGAACGGTTCGATTACGTTTATCATCTGGCCGCTTATGCGGCAGAGGGGTTGAGCCACTTCATCAAGCGGTTTAATTACCAGAATAACCTGATCGGCAGCGTGAATTTGATCAATGCCGCCGTCAATACTGGCGTGAAATGTTTTGTGTTTACTTCCTCCATTGCCGTCTATGGCGCCAGCCCGGAATTGCCGATGACTGAAGAGACGCCGCCGCATCCTGAAGACCCCTACGGCGTCGCCAAATTAGCGGTCGAACAGGATTTGAAGATCAGCAAAGAGATGTTTGACCTGAATTACATCATCTTTCGTCCCCATAACGTCTACGGCGAAAAGCAAAACATCGGCGATAAATACCGAAATGTGGTGGGCATTTTTATGAACCAGATTCTACAAGGAAAACCCATGACGGTTTTTGGCGATGGGGTGCAAACGAGAGCGTTTAGTTACATCGGCGATATGGCGCCGATTATGGCTGATGCCATTCAAGTGCCGGAAGCGTACAACCAGATTTTTAATATCGGCGCGGATCGGCCATATACCATCAATGAATTAGTGGGACATGTGGCGCAGGCGATGGGCGTTGCGCCGCAGGTTGCTTATCTGCCGGCGCGCAATGAGGTGTTGAACGCCTTTTCTTCCCATGAGAAGGTGGATAGGATTTTTGGGCAACGGCCGTTGTGTGATTTGCAGGAGGGTTTGCAACGCATGGCCGATTGGGTGAAAGCACACGGCGCCCGCAAGAGCCAGGAATTTGAAGGCATCGAAGTGACTAAGAATTTTCCAAAGGCATGGCTGCAACCAGAAACCTCCTCGT